>JAZRID010000001.1:0-2071 GCA_045645125.1 Oscillospiraceae bacterium
TGAAAACGCTCGATGCACCGATGGTACCGCTGGCACTGCCACGCATTGGGTCGGCACACGATAGCGCGGAGTTGGGGCAGTACCCTAGCGCGAGTGCTATCCGCCGTGTCCTGTTGGATGGGGGAGATTGGCAGAGCCTTGTCAGTGAACAGACAGCAGACATTCTGTTGCGTGAGATACAGGCAGGGCGCGCCCCCATTACTATGCAACGCTGTGAACGCGCCATTCTGTCCCATCTGCGACGAATGGATGAGGAGGACTTCTTGCCCTATGACGGCGGAGGGGAGGGACTGCACCACCGCTTCTATACCGCGGTGCGCGGTGCGCGTAGTTTGGAAGAACTGTTGATGACCGCCAAGACAAAACGCTATCCGATGGCGCGTCTGCGCCGTATGCTCCTGCACAGTTATCTGGGGATACTGCCTGCCGCGCAGGGGGCGTTACCGCCCTATCTGCGCGTATTGGGCGCGAATGCCACAGGACGCGCCCTGTTAAAACAGATGAAAAAAAGCGCATCCCTCCCGATTATCACCAGAGGCGCACAGGTGCGTGGCATGGATGCGCGTGTACAGGCTTGTTTTCTCCGTGAGTCCCAGTGTACCGACCTCTATACACTGGCGATGCCGAATTTGGAAAATGCAACTGTGGACAGCGATTTTTCCTGTTCGGCGGTGATGACGCAGTTAGACAGAGAAAGGAGTACCCGATGAAACGAGCGAAATGGTTGGTATGGTTGCTGAGTGTGGCGATGCTCTGCGCCTGTGGTGCCAATGAATTGCACCAAAAATCTGCACCAGAAACACCGCAGTCGGAACAAGTGGATACCCCAGTAGACGAAACTTCGTCCGCGCCAATCTATACCTATGAGGACAAAGTGGTCAGTTGCCAGTTTACCGACGAGGAAAGTGGTGTGCTGTATGCCATGTACCGCTATAGTGTGCCGATGATGCGTGTCGACAATCTGGACGATTTGACAGAGGAGGTACGGGTCATCGCACAGCGCAATCTGGAATCTTTTAACGCGCAGATGCAGAAAATATTGGACGATGCAGTGGCGTTTGGTGAAGAAACTGCGGCGACAGTGGCGGAGGGAGATTTTGTCCAAATTGGCACGACATATGCCACGGACGAGAAAGAACTGGTCGTCACGCAGACGGGGCAGATTTTGACCGTTCGGGCGGATGGCTACTATTACAGTGGGGGCGCGCACCCGTTTGTCTACACCAGTAGCTACCTCTTTGACCTTGTGTTAGGGCAGTTCATTGACCCCACCCAGATTGCCGATGACCCCGAGCGATTCCGCACCCAGACGGCTGAACTGCTGGTGGCGCAGGCGGAGAACCTCGGTGAGGAGTACACCGCTGGTTTTTGGTCGGACTATGCGGAGATTATTGCCCACTGGAATGATGCCGCCGTGTTGTTCGATGCCGAGGGTATGACCGTGATTTTCTCGGTGTACGAGTTAGGTCCCTATGCGATGGGCGCGGTGGAGTTGTTCCTAACTTACGAAGAACTAGCCGATGCCATCGGTGCAGGTGGCTTGGCACATCTGGGACAGTGATACTTACTCGATGCTATTAAAGTGATATGGTTACGCCGTCGGAAACAGGTGGTACAGTATACTGCGGAAACAGTGTACGGAATTTTTCGGGGACTTCGGTATGAATGGGAATAATCCCTTTACGGGGACGCAGAATGTCCATGATTTCTCGTAGTTCCTCCGCAGTGGCATGACCACTGGTATGTAGCTTAGTAAACTCGCGCCCATTCAGTAGGGAGAGGAGCTTTGCATCGGCGGTATTCCCAGAGAGATATCCGTCCCACATGGAATACACGACATAGCTATTGTCATAGTAATCCAACAGTGTCCGTGACCACTCATTCGCACGGATGAAGGCAAGACAGCCGTTTTCTTGAATATTGTCAAAGAAAATATGGTTCTTGTTGTACCAACGCTTGCCGAAGCGGTACAGTTCAGATTTACTGCTGTGGTGCGTTTCAACATACTGTAGAATTTTGTTCTGGTAGGCATCGCATACGATGGGGCGTTGGTCGGGAATGGCATGAATCA
>JAZRID010000002.1:0-4929 GCA_045645125.1 Oscillospiraceae bacterium
CCCATCCGCACCATGCTCAAACAGGTTGCCGCCGATTTCGGTGCTTAACGCCCTATTTCATAAAAAAGCGCAACCGCCGTAGGACTGTATCATCCTGCGGCGGTCGCATAGAAAAGAGAGAGAAAAAGAAGAAAGACTTTACAGCGTTAGCATACTATAATCTTCCCGGGAAGTCAACGCTCCCGGACAGTTGTTTACGAAAAATTCACAGTACATTCAAAAACTGGTCGATATTCCCTTGACAATTCTGAAAAAATCAACTATAGTAGCGGTTCACTTTTAGGTTAGGAGGTGTTTCCTTTGGATAACTATAATTACTATAATTTGGCAAGACTGCTCACCTGTTGCGGACGGCTCACGAAGCTGAATGTCGATGCCGAACTACGCAGACGCGGATACGATGTCACACCGGCGCAGTCCCATGCACTCATCTATCTGTCCAAGCACAGGGATGAGGAGATTACCCAGCGTGCTCTGGAACACTTCATGCGGCTCAAACCGTCTACCATCAACGGCATTGTAGAGCGTCTGTTGGAGAAAGGATATATCACCCGTTGCCCCAGTCCGCGGGATGGACGCTGTCGCCTGTTGTACCTGACGGACGAAGGACAGGCACTGGTTGATTCGTTCCGTGCCGCACTGGAACAGACCGACCAAGCGGTTCTCCTCGGGCTGTCCGAGGAGGAGCAGTCCGCGCTGGAGGATATCCTGCGTAGAATTATTGTCAATCTGGAAAGAGAGGTCAACAAACCATGATAAAAAAACTCTGGCCCTATACCAGAGGGTATCGAAAATATGTCTTTCTCGGTGCGCTGTGTGCCGCGTCCGAGGCCGTCGTGGAGATGATTATGCCGTTGATTATGGCGAGTATCGTGGATGTCGGTATGCGCGACCACGATATGCAACATATCCTCAAGTTCGGTATGCTGATGCTTGCCATGGCGTTTTTCTCCATGTTTCTGGGCATTGCCGCCGCATTCCTCGCCGCCCGCGCTGGACAGGGCTTCGGCGCGCAGTTGCGACAGGCACAGTATGACCACATCCAAACTTTCACTTTCCGCAATATTGAAAAATTTTCCACCGCATCGCTCGTCACGCGACTGACCAACGATTGCAGTCATATGCAGATGACACTGGCGATGAGTATGCGTATGATGGTGCGCGCCCCTATGATGCTGATTTCGGCTCTGGTCTTGGCAACAGCTATCAGTTTGAAACTGTCCAGTGTCTTTCTCGTCGCCATCCCCCTGCTGTTGGTTGGCATTGTCCTGATGCTGACCAAGATTAGTCCGCTGTTTGGTGGGTTGCAGGGGCGTACGGACGACCTCAATCTGGTGGTACAGGAAAATCTCTCCGCTATCCGCGTGGTCAAGTCCTTCGTACGGCAGGACCATGAGGCGGAAAAATTCAAAAAACGCAACGACGCGCTCCGTGCGATGGCAGAAAAGGCCTTTGGTCTGGTCACCATCAGCGGTCCGTGCATGATGCTGATTACCAACGGCACGATTATCGCTGTCATGTGGTTCGGCGCACCGTTGGTACAGAGCGGTGAGATTGAGGTCGGTCTGCTGTCCTCGTTCTTTACCTATATCACGCAGATTCTCACCAGTCTGATGATGGTGTCCATGATGATGATGATGATGACACGCTCCATCGCCTGTGCCAAGCGTATCATCGAGGTGTTGGACGAAAAACCCGATATCACCGACGAAAAAGGCGATACCGCACTCACTGTTGCCGATGGTTCTATCGACTTTGACCATGTATGGTTCAAGTATAACACCGAGAGCAACGAGTGGAATCTGGAGGATATCAACCTGCATATCGAGAGTGGTATGACGGTCGGCATCCTCGGTGCGACTGGCTCGGCAAAATCCACGCTGGTACAGCTCATCCCTCGTCTGTACGAGGCACAGCAGGGTTCTGTGCGCGTCGGCGGTCGGGAGGTATCCGAATATACGATGGAAAACCTCCGCGATGCCTGTGCGATGGTGTTGCAAAAGAATACCCTGTTCTCTGGCTCTATCAAGTCCAATCTTCTGTGGGGTAAGGCGGATGCCACGGACGAAGAGATTGAGGCCGCCTGTGAGGCCGCCTGTGCCGCAGAATTTATCCACCGTATGCCCAACGGCTACGATACCGACTTGGGACAGGGCGGTGTCAATGTGTCTGGCGGTCAGAAACAACGCCTCTGTATCGCCCGCGCCATTCTGAAAAAACCGCGTATCCTGATTCTGGACGACAGCACCAGTGCGGTCGATACCGCTACCGATGCCAAAATCCGCGAGGCACTGCGGACCTCGCTCCCTGGTACAACCAAAATTATTATTGCACAGCGCATTATTTCCGTTATGGATGCCGATATGATTGTCGTGATGGACGACGGTAAAATCAGTGCGGTCGGCAAGCACGAGGAACTGATGCAGACGAGCGAAATCTACCGCGATGTCTATCAATCTCAGCAGGAAGGAGCAAACGAACATGGCTAATCCTCCCAGACACGGTCCTGGTGGCGGACCTGGTCCGCACCGCGGTTTTCAAAAGCCGAAAAATATGAAAAAAACCATCGGTACGCTCTTTGACTATATCGGACGCTCCCGATGGCTGTTGGTCTTTGTCGGTATCTGCGTGGTACTCAACTCCCTGTGTTCCATTCTGGGTTCGTACCTCCTCAAGCCCCTTATCAACGACTGTATCGTGCCTGGGGACTACGACCGTCTGGTTCGTACCTTGGTACTCATGGCACTGGTCTATGTCGCTGGCGCACTGTTGAGCTTCACCTATGCGCGCATTATGGTCAGCGTTTCACAGCGCACCACCCACGCCATTCGACAGGATTTGTTTGGTAAGATGCAACGACTGCCGTTGCGCTACTTTGATACCAATACCCACGGCGATTTGATGAGCCGTTACACGAACGATGTGGACGCTATTACCGAGATTCTCAACAACGGTTTAATCAACTTGGTATCCAATGTCGTCACCTTTACAGGTATCGTGGTTGTAATGCTGACCCTGAACCCGTGGTTGTTCTTGGTGACAGTGTTCACACTGGCGTTGATGGTGTTGGTTGTGATGAGCTTCGGTAAAAAGACGCGAAAGTTCTTCAAGGCACAACAGCGGAGTTTGGGTGCGCTCAACGGCTATATCGAGGAGATGATTGAGGGACAGAAAGTTATCAAGGTGTTTAACTATGAGCAGGAGGCACGCACTGGTTTCGGCGAGCGCAACGAAGCATTCCGCTTCAATGCCACAAATGCACAGAGCCTTGCCAACTCGATGGGTCCCATCTCTAACAATATGAGCCATGTCAACTACGCACTGACCTGCTGTGTCGGTACAATTGTTGCCATTGCCACGGGTATGGATTTGGGTTCTCTGGTGGTCTATCTGAACTATGTGCGCCAAGTCAGCCACCCCATTGGTATGATGAGCCAGCAGGTCAACAGCGTCCTCTCCGCCATCGCAGGTGCAGAGCGTGTGTTTGAAGTCATGGAAACCACCCCCGAATTGGATGAGGGTAAAGTGGTGTTGGTCAATGTCAAGCGCAACGCAGACGGTACACTCACCGAACAGGCACAGCGCGGGGATGGCTGGGCATGGAAATCCCCCGATGGCACCCTCACACCGCTGGCAGGCGATGTGCGCTTCAAGGATGTAGTATTCAGCTATGTGCCAGAAAAGCGCGTCCTGCACGGCATCAGCCTGTATGCCAAACCTGGTCAAAAGATTGCGTTTGTCGGCTCTACTGGCGCAGGTAAGACCACCATTACCAATTTGATTAACCGCTTCTATGAGATTGAAAGCGGTACTATCACCTACGACGGCATCAATATTCAGGATATCAGCAAGGACAGTCTGCGCCGTTCGTTGGGTATCGTATTGCAGGATACGCACCTGTTTACTGGCACGATTGCGGATAATATCCGCTATGGTAAACTGGATGCCACGGACGAGGAGGTGCGTGCAGCGGCAAAACTCGCCAATGCCGACACCTTTATTCGCCATCTGCCCAATGGATACGACACTTGGATTACGGACGACGGCGGCAATCTCAGCCAAGGTGAGCGACAGCTTCTTGCCATCGCCCGTGCGGCGGTTGCCGACCCTCCCGTACTGATTCTCGACGAGGCCACCAGTTCCATTGACACCAGAACGGAAAAACTCATTGAGAAGGGCATGGACAGTCTGATGCAGGACCGCACTGTGTTCGTCATTGCACACCGCTTGTCCACCGTACGCAACGCGAAAGCGATTCTCGTCCTCGAACAGGGCGAGATTATCGAGCGTGGCGACCACAATGAACTACTGGAGCAGAACGGCAAGTATTATCAACTGTATACTGGTCAGCAGGAATTGAGCTGACACTGCACGAAACGCGCATCGCAACAGAGCAAAAGCGGTGCGCGTTCCTCTGTTTCTATAGAGAAAAATTTGAAAAAAACGGAAAAAATCTATTGACAAAAGCGGGGAATAGGGGTATGATAGCTATGGTTAGTGATGACTAACCTTAAAAATAAACTGTGAGTTAGTAAAAACTAACTGCTAGACAATAGGGTGGAGGTAGTATTTATGAAAATGACTTTGCGTAACGCACAGGAAGGTAAAGAATACATCATTCAGCGCATCAATACGGGGGACGACGAGTTAAACGCGTTCCTGTTCACCCTCGGATGCTATAGCGGTGAGCCTATCACCGTGGTTTCTCGCCGTAGAAGCGGTAGCGTGGTATCTATCAAGGACGGTCGATACAGCATCGATAACCAGTTGGCTTCTGCGATTGTGGTCGCCTAACCGCGCCCTTCGTTCTAATCACAACACAGGGAGAAACACAAGCATGAGAATCGCATTGACAGGCAATCCTAACAGTGGAAAAACAACCATGTTCAACGCGCTGACTGGCCGCAGTGAAAAAGTCGGCAACTGGGC
>JAZRID010000003.1:0-2098 GCA_045645125.1 Oscillospiraceae bacterium
TGTTGCTGCAGAGCCTGTTAGCCAGGCACCTGCTTATAAGGATGTTAAGTTCAGCGGTATCCGCCGTGCAATCAGCAAGTCCATGCACACCAGCCTTTCGACGATGGCACAGCTGACCCACAACACCAGCTTCGATGCAACCAACATCCTCAACTACCGCAAGATGCTCAAGGCAGCCGGCGGCGACTATGCAGGCATTACGCTGGGCGATATCATTCTGTATGCTGTCTCCCGCACACTGCTCAATCACCCCGACCTCAATGCAAATATGCTCGACGACAACTCTATCCGTCTGTTTGAGCAGGTTAACCTTGGCGTTGCAGTCGATACTCCGAGAGGCCTGATGGTTCCCACCATCTTCGGTGCGGACAAGATGAGCCTGCTGGAGATTTCCAAGGCTGTTAAGGAGCTGGCAGCTGAGTGCCGTGACGGCGCAATCAACCCCGACAAGCTCTCCGGCGGCAGCTTCACCGTATCCAACCTCGGTAACATGGGCGTTGAGTCCTTTACTCCGGTTATCAATCCTCCCCAGACCGGTATTCTGGGTGTCTGCGGTACCATTGACCGCGTTCGCAAGGCAGCTGACGGCTCTATCGAGATTTACCCCGCTATGGGTCTGAGCCTGACCTACGACCACCGCGCTGTGGACGGCACACCTGCTGCAAAGTTCCAGAAGGAACTGGGCAACAACCTGGAAAACTTCACCGCGCTGCTGGCTAAGTAATGAAAGGAGGAAATTACAATGCCTAAGAGTTTATTTGTCGATCCTGCCGAAGTGCGAGCACCCGGCAAGGTTACCTTTAAGGATATCCCCGTAAACCAGTACAACAAGACCATTAAGGAAGAGCTTAAGTCCGGCAAGTTCACAAAGGAAGACCTCATTCGTATTTTCCGCGACATGACTGTCCTGCGTGAGTTTGAGACCATGCTGAACCTGATTAAGACCCAGGGCTCTTACAACGGTATTGACCATACCTATCCCGGCCCTGCCCACCTGTCTACCGGACAGGAGGCAGCTTGTGTCGGACAGGCATACCTGCTTGACGAGAATGACTTTGCATTCGGCTCTCACCGCAGCCACTCTGAGATTCTTGCCAAGGCACTGTCTACTATTAATAAGATGAGTGACGAGCAGTTGATGAACGTCATGGAAACCTTCCTGGACGGCAAGTGCCTGCGCGCAACCCAGAAGCTGGGCGAAACGAAGGACGTTAAGGAGCTGGCAATCCGCTTCATCCTTTACGGTACACTTTCTGAAATCTTTGCCCGTGAGACCGGCTTCCACATGGGCATGGGCGGCTCGATGCACGCATTCTTCCTGCCCTTCGGTATCTACCCCAACAACGCAATCGTTGGCGGCTCCGGCACAATTTCCACCGGTGCAGCACTTTATAAGAAGGTAAATAATAAAAAGGGTATCGTTGTCTGCAACATCGGCGACGCATCCATGGCACGCGGTCCTGTTTGGGAAGCACTGAACTTCTCGGCGATGGATCAGTACAAGACCCTGTGGGAATCCCACAATGACGGCATGCCGATCCTTTATAATATCTTCAACAACTCCTACGGCATGGGCGACCAGACCCGCGGCGAGACCATGGGCCAGGGCAACATGTCCCGTATCGCTTCCGGTGTCAGCCCCACCCAGTTCCACGCCGAGACAGTTGACGGTTACAACCCGCTGGCAGTTATCGACGCTATGGAGCGTAAGCTGGAGCTGCTGCGCAACGGCCAGGGCCCTGTCATGCTCGAGACGGTTACTTACCGTTACTCCGGTCACTCCGTTTCCGACCAGAACGCATACCGCACCAAGGAAGAGATCGATGCATGGAAGGAAGTTGACCCCATCACAACCTATCCTGCAAAGCTCATTGAGGCCGGCGTCATGACCCAGGCTGAGGTGGACGCAATCCTTGCTGAGACCTCCGAGCGTATGACCATGATCTGCAAGGCAGCTGCCGATCCTGAGGTCAGCCCCTACGCTGACTTTAAGGCAGACCCCGCTGTTGTTGAGCGCATCATGTTCTCCAACCAGAGAGCTGAAAAGCTCGATGACCGTGAGCCGGAAGTCACTGTCCCGAAGGAAGAGGCAGAAGGC
>JAZRID010000004.1:0-8641 GCA_045645125.1 Oscillospiraceae bacterium
GAACTGCACTACTGCCCCGGTTGTACCCACGGTATCGTCCACAAGCTGGTCGGTGAGACCCTGGAGGAGATGGGCGTTCTGGGCAATACCATCGGTGTTGCTCCTGTCGGTTGCTCCGTCTTTGCTTACAACTACTTTAACTGCGATATGCACGAGGCTGCTCACGGCCGCGCTCCCGCTGTCGCTACCGGTATCAAGCGCGTCAGCGAGCCCGGTACCATCGTCTTCACCTATCAGGGTGACGGTGACCTGGCCGCTATCGGTACCGCTGAGATTATTCACGCCGCAATGCGCGGTGAGAAGTTCACCACCATCTTCATCAACAACGCTATCTACGGTATGACCGGCGGTCAGATGGCTCCTACCACTCTGGTTGGCCAGAAGGCTACCACGGCTCCTATGGGCCGTCAGCAGGACCACGCTGGTGCTCCTATCCGTATGGCTGAAATCATCTCCACTCTGGACGGTTGCGCTTACGCTACCCGCGTTGCCGCTGACACCGTTCCCCATATCAACAATGTGAAGAAGGCCATCCAGAAGGCATTCCGCCTCCAGCAGGAGGGCAAGGGCTTCACTTTCGTTGAGGTTCTGGGTTGCTGCCCCACCAACTGGGGTAAGACTCCTGCACAGTCCTTGGAGTGGCTGCAGGAGAACATGATTCCCTACTATCCCCTTGGCGTATATAAGGATATCGAGGAGGGCGAGAAGTAATGACGAATGAAATTATGATTGCCGGTTTCGGTGGCCAGGGTGTTATGGCTATCGGTAAGACACTGGCTGAGGCCGGTATGAAGGAAAACAAGGATGTTTGCTGGTTGCCTTCCTATGGTCCTGAGATGCGCGGCGGTACCGCTAACTGCTCTGTCGTTCTGACGGATGATGCTATCGTTTCCCCCATCGTTCTGGAGCCCACCGAGCTGATTGCTATGAACCTGCCTTCTCTGCTCAAGTTTGAGCCCACCGTCAAGGCAGGCGGCACCATCTTCGTCAACAGCTCCATCATCTCCGAGAAGGTTACTCGCACCGATGTTAAGGCTGTCTATGTTCCTTGCTTGGAGATTGCACAGGAACTGGGCAACATGAAGGTCGCTAACATGGTTATGCTGGGTGCTTACATCCAGGCTATGGGCAACCTGAGCTTTGACACCATCAAGGAGATGCTCGTTCATATGTTCACTGGTCCTAAGGCTAAGCTGGTTGACCTGAACATCGAGGCTCTGGCCCGCGGTGCGGCTTGCGTGCAGTAAGTAGCTGAAACATAGAAAGGAGAATCATCATCATGCTTCCTGAAATCAAAATCACGAAGACAGAGAACCCCAAGGCAAAGTTTACCGACGAGAGTTCTCTGGGCTTCGGTAAGGTGTTTACCGACCATATGTTCATCATCGAGTACACGGAGGGTAAGGGCTGGCACGATGCTCGTATCGAGCCCTACCATAACTTCAGCATCGACCCTGCCGCTACCGTTCTGCACTATGGTCAGGAAATCTTCGAGGGTCTGAAGGCATATCGTCGTGATGACGGCCATATCCAGCTCTTCCGTCCCGAGGAAAACGCAATGCGTATGAACAAGAGCGCAGAGCGTATCTGTATGCCTACTCTGGATGTTGATTACCAGGTTAAGGCAATGAAGATGTTGGTCGAGGTTGAGAAGGATTGGGTGCCTCACATGGCTGGTACCTCCCTGTATCTGCGTCCTACCATGATTGGTCTGGGCAATGCGCTGGGCGTACATCCTGCAAAGCACTACTACTACTACATCATCTGTGCCGCTTCTGGTTCTTACTACAAGAACGGTATGCAGCCTGTGCGTATCCGTATCGAGGAGCAGTATGTCCGTGCGGTCAAGGGTGGTATCGGTGCTGCTAAGACTGGCGGTAACTATGCTGCCTCTCTGTTGGCAGGTGAGCTGGCTGCTAAGGACGGTTTCGACCAGGTTCTGTGGCTGGATGGCCGTGAGAACAAGTATGTGCAGGAAGTCGGCGCAATGAATATGTTCTTCGTCATGGACGGTAAGCTCTTTACCGCTCCTATCGAGGACTGTATCCTGCCCGGCATTACCCGTAAGAGTATCATGCAGCTGGCTGAGGACAAGGGCATTGAAGTCGTTGTTCGTCCCATCGAGGTTGAAGAGCTGTTTGAGGCTTACAAGCAGGGGCGTCTGACCGAAGCCTTTGGTACGGGTACCGCTGCTGTCGTTTCTCCTGTTGGCGAGATGGTCTATACCGATAGAAGCATGAAGCTCAACAACGGTGAGATTGGTCCTGTTGCACAGGAGATGTACGATACGCTGGTTGGTATCCAGCGCGGCGACCGCGAGGACCCCCACAACTGGATTACTCCTGTCTGCTAATTGTAGCAATACTTGCGGCGGTGCCATTCGGCACCGCCGTTTCTACTTTTGACGGGAAATATATAGACAAAAAGGTTATCTTATGGTATGCTTTAACTAATAAAAGTTTTGGAGGACAACATGCAGACTTGGTTCAAAATGGAAGCCCTTGAGTATGGATGGGTCACAATGCGAATCTGTAAAGATTGGATTAATGGCTCGGACTATTTAGGATATGATTTACCAAAAGAGCTATTGCGTAAGGTTTGGAATGTCTTGCAGGAGGATGGGAAAGAGGAGTGGCTCTATCTTATGGATGAACCTGGGGCGGAGATTATGCAGATTTCCCACAATGATGGGAAGGTACATCTTGCAGTGTATGATTTGTCCAAAGAGTGTTTCGACCTAAGTAGTAAAGAGGAAGACGAAAAGGACAACTGTGGAAAATGTAGATTTCACTATGATTTTGCTCCAGCAGAAATGGTGGATGGCTTAGTAAGTGAATTTTATTTATATGAAAACGGCAACGGCAGAGCACTCTATGAAACACATTGGGCTAAGTTTCCAGTGGATGAATATGAAAAACTAAAAAATTTGGCATTTGAATTGGATAGAAAACAGTCGAAATTTCATAAATTATACTGTGTCGATACTATGTATCCGGAACGCTTAGCACTTCCTGTAGAATTGCCTTGATGAAAAAAATATAGACGAATTGGACATCTTGTGGTATGCTTTAGTTAAAAAAAGTGTACCACGGAGGAACGATATGTCGCTTGAGATCGTGCTGGCCTATGACCGTGCGGACGAGGTGCGGAAATTATTTGCGGAATATATGGATATGTTGTTGGAAGGAGACCCCACTTTTGCAGGCTATCTAACTATCCAGAACTACGACGATGAATTGAAAGATTTTCGCGATAAGTACGGTCTGCCAGATGGAAGATTATATCTAGCGTATTGGAATGGAGAAGCGGTTGGCAGTATCGCACTGCGGAAAATTAACCAAGAAACTTGTGAACTCAAGCGAATGTATGTCAAACCCGCATTTCGGAAAAAGGGAATTGCCAAGATGCTCATTCAGCAGTTGGTAACAGATGCCCGTGACATTGGCTACCGTTCTATGCTACTGGATACGCTTCCATTTTTGCAGACAGCGATTCATATGTACCAAAAGATTGGATTCTATAAAATCGAGCGGTACAACAACAGCCCCATGGATACTTCTATCTACATGAAGTTAGACCTTGCACCAAAAGAGTAAAAAAGACCAATATAGATATACAAAGGAGAGTTTATCATGCAGTACGATTTTACAACCATCATTGACCGCCACGGTAAGGATGCCATTGCTGTCGACCCACCGAAAGATAGCCCGTATCGCTCTGGCTTTACCCTGCGCGAAGGCTTCGACCATATCCCCATGTGGGTTGCTGATATGAACTTCGCGACTTGTCCCACCATCCCTGCCAAGATGATGGAACGCGCGCAGCACCTGACATACGGCTATTTCTCCCCTAGAGAGGAGTATTTTACTTCCATTATCAAGTGGCATGAGAAGCGCAACGGTGTGACAGGGATGTTGCCTGAGCATATCGGCTATGAGAACGGTGTTCTCGGCGGTGTGGTTAGCGCACTGAATGTACTCTGCTCCCGTGGAGATAAGGTGCTAGTCCATTCTCCCACCTATGTCGGCTTTACGATGGTGTTGAACAACAACGGCTATGAGGCAGTCCACAGCCCTCTGTATCGCGATGAAAACGGCGTGTGGCGCATGGACTACGAGGATATGGATAGAAAGCTCAAGGAGCAGAATATCCATACCGCTATCTTCTGCTCGCCCCATAATCCCTCTGGTCGTGTGTGGGAGTGTTGGGAGATTGAAAAGGCAATGGAGATTTATGCCGCCAACGATGTCTATGTCATTTCCGACGAGATTTGGTCGGATATTATCTTGACGGGCCATAAACACATTCCCACCCAGTCTATCTCCGAGGACGCTAGAAACCGCGTAGTGGCATTTTATGCCCCCTCCAAGACCTTCAATCTGGCAGGTCTGATTGGTAGCTACCATGTCATCTACAACAAGTATCTGCGTGACCGTATCCGCAAGGAGGAATCGCTGGGCCACTACAATAATATGAACCTGATGAGTATGTACGCGCTCATCGGTGCGTATCAGGATGAGGGACACCAGTGGGTCGATGAACTGTGCGAAACCATCACTGGCAATGTACAGTATGCCTACAACTTCCTTCAGGAGCATTTTGAGGGTGTCGAGTTGGCGATGCCACAGGGTACATATCTCCTCTATCTGGATTGCACCAAGTGGTTGGAGAAGAACGGAAAGACGATGGATGACCTGCTTAAGGCTGGCTATGAGGTCGGTGTTGACTGGCAGGACGGCCGTGCGTTCTTCTGCCCCAATACCATCCGTATGAATCTGGCACTGCCTCTCAGCCGTGTCCAAGAGGCATTTGACCGCCTCGACCGCTATGTATTCCATTAAACGATAAAGAATTGCCATGTGCCGTTCCTAGAAAGCGACACATGGCATTTTTGTTATTTCAGGTCCTCCTGTGGAGTTGTAATAGGTGCAATACCAAATTTTTCTACTAAAAATTGCAGAACATTGGGGGATAGGAAGGCAGGGAGTGTGGGGCCAAGACGGATGTTTTTAATCCCCAGATGGAACAGAGTCAACAAAATACACACAGCTTTCTGCTCATACCAACTCAGAATCATAGAGAGGGGGAGGTCATTGACACCACAACCAAACGCCTCCGCCAGAGCCAAAGCAATTTGGATAGCAGAATAGGCATCATTGCACTGTCCAATGTCCATCAAGCGGGGCAGACCGCCGATTGCGCCTAAGTCCAAGTCGTTAAAGCGATACTTACCGCAGGCGAGGGTCAACACCACAGTGTCAGCAGGTGTCTGTTTGACAAATTCGGTGTAATAATTTCTGCCTGCTTTGGCACCATCACAACCGCCCACGAGGAAGAAGTGACGAATAGCACCACATTGCACCGCTTCCACGATTTTGTCCGCCACCGACAGAACTGCATTTCTGGCAAATCCAGTCAGGACTTTGTGACCACCGTTATTGCCAGGAAAGGTAGTATTCTCCGCAAAACCACCTAGTTCCAGAGCCTTGTTGATGACGGGGGTGAAATCCTTGTCTGCACCGATATGTTGTATGTCGGGATAGCCGACCACGGCGGTGGTAAATACGCGGTCTGCATAGCTCTCCTTGGGTGGCATCAGACAATTGGTGGTGAATAGAATCGGGGCAGGGAGGTTGGCAAATTCCTTTTGCTGATTTTGCCAGGCAGTACCGTAGTTACCCTTTAGATGGGGATACTGCTGAAATAGCGGATAAGCGTGGGCAGGAAGCATTTCACCGTGGGTGTAGATATGGATGCCCTTGTCCTTGGTCTGTTCCAACAGAAGTTTGAGGTCGTGGAGGTCATGGCCAGTGATAACGATAAAGGGACCTTTCTCCACGGTAAGACTGACCTCTGTTGGCTTAGGATGGCCGAAAGTTTCTGTGTTTGCTTTGTCCAATAGGGCCATACAGTTGAGATTCACTTGTCCGACTTCCAGAACGATGGGCAACAGTTCGTCCATCCCCCAATCGTCCATGCCGATGGCAAAGAGAGCTTTATAGAGAAAACGGTGGATAGATTCATCCTTGTAGCCCAGTACGGCGGCATGATACGCATAGGCGGCCACACCGCGGATGCCAAAGAGAATCAGTGATTTCAAACTGCGGATATCCTCCTCTGCATTCCACAGTTTCTCCATATCGTAGGCATCATTCCTGCCGCAAGGGCTGGCGCAGTCGTAACACATATCAACCAATTTGTGCTTTTCCCGTTCGACCAAATCCAACAGGTGATAGAATCTTGCATTGTCAAAGTTGACATTGGTGAGTGTGGAGAAAAGGCCCTCGACCACAACGGTGGCAGTGGAGTCGCTGAGAAGATGGTCATTGTTCTCGGTAGCGCGTGCAAGACCGATGAGCGCACCCGTCAGCTTATCCTGTAGGCGTGCGGTGTCGGACTGTTTACCACAGACACCCATTCTACCGCTACATCCTTTACAATGGGCGGTCTGTTCACACTGAAAACAAAACATAATCAATCTCCTTTACTGGTAAGTAGTTGTCCGTCTGGACTGATAATGGTGGTATAGAGCGGAATATCCTTGCCGCAGTGGGTGATGGCGGTTTGGACGGCGTGCGCCAGTCCACCACAGCAGGGGACCGTCATACGCGCTACAGTAATGGTACGAATGTTGCTGTTCGCAAAAATAGCAAACAGTTTTTCGGAATAGTCTATATTGTCCAACTTAGGACAGGCGATGAGCGTCACCTTACCGCGCATAAAATCGTGGTGGAAGTTTGTATAGGCATAGGCGGTGCAGTCGGCGGTGATGAGTAACTCTGCGCCATCGAAGAAAGGCGCATGGATGGGGACGAGTTTTAGTTGCACAGGAAAGTTTTTCAGTTGACTGGGTACTTTTGTCGCCAATACAGCGGCTTCGTTATAAGCGAGTGCTTCTCGCTCCTCAAAAGAGATAGCGTCCATTGGGCAGGCTGGAAGACAGTCGCCCAGACCGTCGCAGTAGTCCTCACGCAACAGTTTTGCTTTGCCATCCACGATGCCGATAGCACCTTCGTGGCAGGCATCGGCACACAGACCACAGCCGTTGCATTTTTCTTCGTCGATAGTAATGATGTTTCGTATCATGCGATTTCCTCCTTTTTGCGTTCCATCTGCTGTAAGGATAACAGAAAACCCCTCCGTCTGATGTTGCGTATGTCACATCAAGCGGAGGGACTTTGATTCATAAAATTCGGAAACAGTTTTTGTCGTAGTCGATGAGGCCATCGTCCTTCATTTTTGCCAGTTCGCGTGTGAGCGCACTGCGGTCAGCGCAGAGATATTCTGCCCATTCCACCCGTCCCAGTGGGATTTCAAAATAGCGGGTGTATTGCATCTGTGCTTGGATGGAGAGATAGGCGAGAATCTTTTCACGCAGGGTCTTTTTCGAGATAATCTCTACCTTACGCATGAGGTCGCGGTTTTTATTGGCGATAATACGCACCATATTTTCAATGAGTTGGTGATGGAATACGCAGGCCATCGTGCAACTGTGCATAACACGATGAAAGGGTAGAAACAGGATTTCCGCATCCTCGGATACCGAAAAGGTTACAAGAGAGAGATTGTCGTCCCCACATGCAAAGGTTTCTCCAAACAGCTCGTTGGTACGCAGACGCACCAGCATGGTTCGATTGCCCCAGAGGTCCTCTTTGACCATATCCACCGCACCTGATAGGACGATACCAATGTGATGGATATGCGCCTCCTCAAAGACCACAATCTCGCCTTTTTGAAACTTCCCGATGTGATAACCGATACAGGATAGCATGGTATCTCGCTCCTGTTGCGAAATACCGTCAAACAAGGGGGAAGAAATCTGCTTGATACGATTCGACATGGTTTTTACCACCTATGCAAGTTTTTCTGATGTTTGGCGAGATATCCCTGTTCTAACTCATCAGGGGTGATAGCATAGCAACGGCAGACATCGGTAAAGTACATTAAAGTATCGCACAGTTCTTCAATAAAATGTGCGCGCACAGCGTCGTTGGACATAATATTTGCATCGCCCTGCTTTTTGATGATATCGGCAACCTCACCCATCTCTGCCATCATCCACAGTAGTTTATCACGGCCAATAGCAGGGGAGAGGGCAGGCCAAATCTCTTTGTACTGCTCATAGAGTTCCGCCTGCATCGCGTGCATCTTCTCAAGCGTTAGGTTACTCATAACAGACTCCTTGTATGTGAGAGGGATAGAATATAGAAAAGGCAGCCACCTTGCGGTGACTGCCTTTGAAGTGCTATGAAAGAAATTACAGGATTTCGACAACAACGCCGGAACCAACGGTACGGCCACCCTCACGGATAGCGAAACGCAGACCCTTCTCGATAGCGATGGGGGTGATCAGCTCAACGTTCATATCAACGTTATCGCCGGGCATGCACATCTCAGTGCCCTCGGGCAGGGTGATGACACCGGTAACGTCGGTAGTACGGAAGTAGAACTGAGGACGATAGTTGTTGAAGAAAGGAGTGTGACGGCCGCCTTCTTCCTTGGACAGGACGTACACCTGGCCAACGAACTTGGTCAGAGGAGCGATGGAACCGGGCTTGCAGAGAACCTGGCCACGCTCGATGTCGGTCTTAGCAACACCACGCAGCAGAGCACCGATGTTGTCACCAGCCTCAGCGTAGTC
>JAZRID010000005.1:0-1296 GCA_045645125.1 Oscillospiraceae bacterium
TGGAGTGATTTTTATGACGCGTAGACTTGCTACAAAAATTTGGCTACGGGATACGCACACCGCATGCCAAGTAGCTACAGGTCTTTTTATGGCACCAGCTTTTCTATCTACGGCGGTTAGACATCAAAACATTACTCCCCATCGTAGATGGTGGAACGCGAATCATCGAACAAAGACGCGTTTATTCTGCATCTGAACTGTCAGTCGTTGACCGACTTGCGCAAGCCATTGAGAATATGACCACATCGACTATCGGCATATTCGATATTGTCGCAGAAGGCAAAGTGATGGTCGAGGCGCGCACTGGCACATATGGTTACTGGTATCTGGTGGACAAAAGTTCGGCGTTCGCGAGTGTCGTTTTGGATGGCTATGACGGCCTTTGCTTTATCGGCGATTCGGATACGGCTACCGAAACGCAGTACGGATTTATTCCGTTTGGCCAGAAAGAAATCATGGTTGACGCAGACGGTAGAAAATTTTTGATTATTAAGGATGGTGGTTAAATGCCGTATAGAAGCAGACATACAGGCGCATCCATCGATAACGCAGTTAGTGCCGTGTTGAACAAGCAAAAGGACTGGGATGCCAAGCAGGACAAGATTGTCGGTGCAGACGGCGAAGTAGTAACCTTTGATGGCAACGGCCATCCTGTTTCTGTTCCCTTAGTTACTCTGATTCCTGCGGCCATTGGATATACCGCAGACGGCGGTACCCCAGATAGCTTTGACACACTGGTATTTGATGGCGGAACTCCCTTTACAATCGACGAAATCAAAGTGAGCTGTGGCACGCCGTGAATGCACGAAAAATAGGAAAGGAATAACGACACATGGCAACTTCGACAATTAAGCCCAAGTGTGGTACAACTGCACAGTGGCAGTCCTCTGGGCGTGTCTTAGAGTTTAACGAATGGGGTGTAGAAGTAACACCTAGAGGCTCGTATGTGTTACGCATCGGCGATGGTGAACATTTGTTCCATGAGCTTCCCGCCGTACTCGATGTGGATGGCTTTGAAGCACTCATTGAACAGGCACAGACACAGTACGACGAGGTGATGGCATTCAAGGGCAACATGGCATCTGACACTGAAGCCGCCAACAGTGCGGCTCAAGATGCTAACAGCGCAGCGACAGCGGCAAGTGCAGGCGCAGAGGCGTGCAAAAATCTTGTTGCTGGTCTCAACGCGGTGGTGGATGATACCACGGCGACTGCGTATACACTGGGTATCAACAATGGAAACATCTATTTAGAGGAGGTGTGAGCAAATGGCGACAGGCGACAGAATTTATTTAG
>JAZRID010000006.1:0-4028 GCA_045645125.1 Oscillospiraceae bacterium
CCGATACGGTGGACATAATGCTCGTTTTCGTCTGGCACATCGTAGTTAAACACGACATCGACATCATCCACATCAATACCACGCGAGGCGACATCGGTGGACACAAAGACGCGCAATTCACCTCGGCGGAAACGCGCCATGACTTTTTCGCGCTTGTCCTGCGGAATATCGCCGTGAATGCACTGGGCATCTACTCCGCGCATCTGTAGCAACTTGGTGACGCGCTCGGTGTTGCCCTTGGTATTGCAAAAGACCATCGCGCGCTCATATTCTCCCTGTTGCAGAATCTGGTACAGGGCATCCACTTTCTCGTTCAAGGTGACATCCAAACGATACTGGAGAATATCGGGCTTGTTCTGCTCATCGGCGCGGACAGTAATCTCGACAGGGTCCCTTTGGTACACCCACGCGATGTCCATGACCTCACGGCTGATAGTTGCGGAGAACAGACCGAGGTTTTTGCGGTTTTTCATCTGGTCAAGGATACGGGTCACTTCATGGATGAAGCCCATATCGAGCATACGGTCCGCCTCGTCCAGCGCGGCGGTCTGGACATGGTCGAGCCGTACGGTGCGACGCTTCAAGTGGTCACTCAGACGACCAGGGGTCGCGACGATAATCTGCGGACGCTTCTTCAGTGCCTCAATCTGCTTGTTGATGGGTTGTCCACCGTACAGGCAGACCAGACGCACCCCCTCTTTGAACTGCGCCAAATCACGCATCTCTGCGGTAATCTGCATGGCGAGTTCACGCGTGGGTGCCAAGACAATCGCCTGTACTTGACTGCTCTCTGCGTCAATATGCTCAATGATGGGAATACCGAAGGCAAAAGTCTTGCCCGTTCCTGTGGGAGCCTTTGCGGTAATATCCTGCCAGTCCAACATCGGCGGAATACAACCGGCTTGAATCGAGGTGGACTCCTCATACCCCTTTTTGTGCAATGCGCGCATCAGCTCTGGAGACAACCCCAGCGTATCAAACCGCACACCATTTGTCATTTCCATGTGTCTTTCCTCGTTTACTTGTCAATGCCGTCAATCAATGCGCGCAGTTCCTCGGCATTGAAGCGGTGAATCGTATCGCAGAACTGGCAGGTCAACTCACAACCGCCCTGCTCTGCCAGAATCCCCTCCAGTTCCTCTTTTCCCAAGCTAATCAACGCGCGCTCCACGCGGTCGCGACTGCAATAGCAGCGGTACTCGATAGGGGAAGTTTCCAGAATTTCAATCTCGAAGTCGGAGAGGACCTCGCGCAACATCGCCTCGGGGTCGTCGTTCTTTTCGAGCAAACCTGTCACCGCACCAGCGGCCATGACACCGCCCTCGACCTTGACGATGGTGTCCTCTCCCGCACCTGGGAGCAACTGAATGATATAGCCACCAGCAACTTTCACGCTCTGGTCCCTATCGACCAGAACACCGAGGGCACAAGCGGTGGGAATCTGCTCACTTTCCACGAAGTAAGCCGCCAAGTCCTCTGCAATCTCACCGCCGAGCAACTGCACCGAGCCAATATACGGCTCTTTCATGCCCAAGTCCTTGATGACTGTCAGATTACCGTCACAGCCGACCGCACTGCCGACATCCAACTTTCCGTCGGGGCGGAGAGGGATATCCACATGGGGGTCCTGTACATAACCGCGCACATTGCCCTCGGGGTCGGAAACCGCCAGCACCGTTCCCAACGGACCACCGCCCTTAATCTGCAAAGTCAGGCTTGCGCCCTCGCCCTTGAGAGCGTTACCCATCATAGAGGCGGCGGCAAGGGTGCGCCCCAGTGCGGCTGTCGCAACAGGCAGGGTGGTGTGAATGTTTCTGGCGCGCTCCGTCATATTGCGCGTGGAAACAGCGCCCGCCTGCACCATGCCGTCGCTGCTCATTGCTCGAACTAATTTATCCATATTTCGTTTCTTTCCTTTACTTTCCTCGGATTGCTGTAAAATAAATGCGCTGTTCCTGTTCACGCGGTGCGCTCATACGGCAGTCGCCGTAAGTGCGAATCTGCGTAAATCCTGCCTCCGTCAGCCACCGGCGGAGCTGTTCCACCTCGTAGCCACGCTGGCGATGTTCCTCGAAGTCGCGCTCCCAAGTATCATCCTCTTGACGGGTAAAAATATCCATCCAGTAGGTACAGATGGAGCTACGCTTCTCAAATTCCGTGCGCCAGACGCAGTAGACATCGTCCGTTTCATCGAGAAACACCTGACCATCCAACCCGCGGAGCTTGTCCATGCTGTTGATGTCAAAGATGAGAATACCGCCGGGCGCGACAAAGAGGTGCAGACGCTGTAGCGTTTTCTGCACATCCTTGGGGTTGGTCAGATAATTGATGCTGTCCAGACAGCAGATGGCAGCATCCACCGTGCCATAGAGGTCCAGTTGGGGCATACTCTGGTTGAGAAAGACGGGCGGTTCCCCTTTCAGAACCGCCGCCTTTTCCATTGCCTCTGCGAGCATATCCGCGCTGGAATCTACAGCAATCATCTCATAGCCGCGCTCGGTGAGGATGCTTGTCATCGTGCCCGTACCGCAGGCGAGGTCGAGAACCGTGTGAACTTGTATATGGCTCTTTTGAAACAGCTTCTCGATATAGTCCGCCCGACGCTCGTAGCACACATCCCCTGTCAGACGGTCATAGACCCCTGCCAATGCGCCGTATGCACTCATTCCTGCTCCTCCGTGTCGGCTTCCGTTTCGCTCTCAGCGACACGGGCAAAATATGCCTCATAGCCACCGCTACCGCTGGACAGGGAGCGATTGACACGGCTGATGGTGGCACTGGAGGCACCCGTTCTCTCAAGGATGTCGTTGTAAATCATGCCCTTGTTGAGCATACAGGCGACCTCAAACCGCTGTTCCATGGAGCGAAGCTCCATCACCGTGCAGAGGTCTTGGAAGAACTTATAGATTTCTTCCTCCGTGGTAAAGGTCAGCAGAGCGCGGTAGAGGCCGTCACTCTTTTCTTTCTTCGATATTTTTGCCATTGCTTTTTCCTCCGTTTTTTTCTGGTTGCCCCTATTTTAACACTTCAATTTGTGAAAGTAAATAACTTTCGTCAAATTCTCTACCACTTCGTCAATATTCTCTATCCTACACACATAACGCACGGCGGATACTGGTGATTTTGACGAAAAGAAACGGCAATTCTTTTGTGGAAACTACCTTTATTTCCTAAAATTTTTTGTAACTTTTTACTCCCATAAACTCGACCTTCGTGCCTTGACGGTCGCGCTATTGAAGCGTATAATACAATTAACTACATTTTACATTCATTCTATGTGGCGTAGTACCCTTTGCGCTCCATGCGAGGGGTAGTAAACATATGATACATTCTGTGTGGAGGTTCATTATGGCTTACAGAGAAGCTGATAAGTTGAACACCTATCTGTTCCATGAGGGAACTGCTTTCAGTGCCTACGAATTTATGGGAGCGCACGCAACCGAGCGTGACGGTGTCCACGGCTATATGTTCCGTGTCTGGGCTCCCAACGCGCAGGCCGTTTCTGTGGTGGGTGATTTCAACTTCTGGGATAGCAATGCCCACCCGATGCAAAAAATCACCCACGGTATCTGGGAGTGTTTCCTCGCTGGTGGACAGACATACGATGCCTACAAATTCGCCATCACAGGCGCAGACGGCAAAGTACGGTTTAAGGCCGACCCCTATGCGTTCCACGCCGAAACGCGCCCTGGCAATTCCAGTAAACTCTACTCCATCGAGGGCTATCAGTGGGGCGACGACGCTTGGCGCGAGCACTGTCGGACACACCCCGTATACAGCGCACCCCTCAACATCTATGAGGTACACCTCGGTTCGTGGAAACGGCGCGAAAACGGCGATTTTATCGACTACCGCGATTTGGCACACGAACTCGCCCCCTATGTCAAAGAGCTTGGCTTTGACTACATCGAACTGCTCCCCATCACCGAGTACCCCCTCGACGACAGTTGGGGCTACCAGTGTACAGGTTACTTTGCGCCCACCTCGCGCCACGGTACCCCGCAGGACTTCATGTACTTCGTGGACTA
>JAZRID010000007.1:0-1476 GCA_045645125.1 Oscillospiraceae bacterium
GTATCGCTGGCGAAGCTGAAAATGAGGGGCAGGAGCAGAAAGGCGCGGTGGTAGCCTGCGTCCGACAACCGCAGGAAGGCAGACATGGCGTAAGGAATGACCGCGATAGCGAAAAACGAGGTGGCTATCGTGTGCCACTGAATGGCTCCTGCCTGTGCGACGGCTATCGCGAAAAAGGCGACCATACTGGCCATGATGGTGAAACCGAAAAAGTCTGAACCCAAGACACTGGGCAGTAAGAGCGCAAGTGCCGCAGATACCCCAACCATCGCGCGCCAATAGCGTGGCGCGTCGATACATTTCAGCAATTCCCATGCGCCGATGCCACACAACAGAACCAGCGCAATCTTGAGTGCAGTCAGAGGTGCCCAGAGAATTAACCACAAAATGAGTGGGATACCGAGAGCTGCAACCAGTAATCTGGATTTCATAACAATGCCTCCGAATTATGATACACCGCCGAAACGGCGATTGCGACGCTGATACTCTGCAATGGCTTGGTGCAGGTCCTCTTTGGAAAAGTCGGGCCAAAGCACATCGGTATAGTAGAACTCGGCGTAGGCGCACTGCCAGAGCAGGAAGTTGCTCAGACGCTGTTCTCCACCCGGACGGATGAGCAATTCGGGACTGGGGATACCCGCCGAGTAGAGATACGCATCAAACTGCTCCTCGGTCAAGCTGTCTACCGACGCTTCTCCCCTCTGACAGTCGGCGGCAAACCGCTTCGCTGCCGCCACAATCTCCGCACGACCGCCGTAGTTGATACAGATGTTACACTGACAGCCATCCAATCGGGCGGAAATGGCGTTGGCTTGGTCGACAAGGTCGCGCAACTCCTCGTTCAACACGGACATATCACCCATGAAGTTCAGACGGACATTGTCGCGCTCCATCGTTTCGATGGCTTCCAATAGGTACTTCTTGAGAAGCGATATGATGGTGTCGACTTCCTCTTGGGGGCGTTTCCAGTTCTCCGTGGAAAAGGCGTAGACCGTCAGATAGTCGATGCCAATATCACGGCAGTAGGTCGCAATGGTGCGAAAAGTTTCCGCGCCGACCTTGTGCCCTGCGGTACGGGGCAGACCGCGCTTTTTTGCCCAACGGCCATTGCCATCCAGTATGATAGCGATGTGACGGGGCAGACGGTCAAAATCCACCTGCCCCGCTGTATCATCGCTTTTTTTCTGATTAAAAAAAGCAAATTTCATCGTTTCTTACCGTTCCGCTGATACCCTTAGACGGCCATCAGCTCATTCTCCTTCTTGCCCAGCAGAACATCGATTTCCTTGCAGTAGTCATCGGTCATCTTCTGGATGTCCTTCTCTGCACCCTTCAAATCGTCCTCGGTAATCTCGCCATTCTTCTTGAGGGTCTTGAAAGCTTCCACGGCATCACGGCGGATGTTGCGGATAGCAACCTTGCCACCCTCGGCGTACTTGGCAATCTGCTTGACCAGCTCCTTACGACGCTCCTCCG
>JAZRID010000008.1:0-2801 GCA_045645125.1 Oscillospiraceae bacterium
CGAGGCACATCAGGACGCATTTGCGTTCTTGAAGGAGGCACTGGGTGAGGCTGTGGATGAAATCCGCGTATCCAAGAAGCTGAAAACCCACCCTGTCTGCCTGACCGCAGGCGACGGCATGAGCTTTGACATGGAGCGTTACTTCAACGCTGTCCAGCCAGAACTGGGCATGAAGGCGAAGCGGATTCTGGAACTCAATGTGGACCACGCCGCCTTTGCCGCACTGGAAAAGGCGCGCACCACCGACCTAGAGAAGGCGAAGAAGTATGCCACTGTCCTGCTCAATCAGGCGAAGCTGATTGCAGGCCTGCCCATCGACGACCCCTCTGGCTATACAGACCTGCTGTGCAGTCTGTTTGACTAAGTGACAAATCATACGAGATATCGACCGAATACGGGGGCTGTTGCACAACGACAGCCCCCTAAAGTTTTGACCAAATCTGTCGCATACAATCACCAAAAAATTCAATTGGAATTTATGAAAAATTCCAGAAAATTCTCTTGACTTTTCAGCGGCAATCCTGTATCATAGTCCCTGTTGTAAAGCTGACGCACTTTACACAAAGGAGGAATACTCGTGAAAAACCAGACTTACCGCATGACAATGCTGTATGATTTTTACGGAGAACTCCTCACAGATAGACAAAAGGAGTTCTTCGACCTCTACTACAACGAAGATTTGAGCCTGGGCGAGATTGCCGAGAATAACGGTATCAGTCGCCAAGGCGTGCGCGATGTGATTGTGCGCGCAGAGGCTACAATGCAGGAGTTTGAGGATAAAACCGGTTTGATTCGGCGGTTTCAGCAGATGCAGGGACATATCAACACCATTGTGGACAGTGCCTCTGAGCTGAAAACCATCAACTATCGGCAATACGAAGATCCCCGAATCGACATACTGGTCAGCGCAATTACACAGGCTGCCCAGGCACTCAAGGAATAACGAGGTACACTATGGCATTTGAGGGTCTTTCCGAAAAACTAACTGCGGCGTTCAAACGCCTGCGTGGTAAGGGACGCATTACCGAGGCCGATGTCAAGGAGGCGATGCGTGAAGTTCGCCTTGCCCTTTTGGAAGCAGATGTAAGCTACAAGGTCGTAAAAGACTTTGTTTCCACCGTAACCGAACGCGCAGTTGGTACGGATGTGCTGGCGAGCTTAACGCCTGCACAGCATATTATTAAAATTGTCAACGAAGAATTGACGGCGATGATGGGCGGTGTCAATGCCCGCATCTCGTTTGCGAACTCTGGTCCCACCATTATTATGATGGTCGGTCTGCAGGGTGCTGGTAAAACCACCAACGGCGCAAAGCTCGCTGGATACCTGAAAAAGAAGATGGGTAAGCGTCCACTTCTGGTTGCCTGCGATGTGTACCGCCCTGCGGCTATCACACAGTTGCAAGTGGTCGGTGAACAGCTCGGTATCCCTGTCTTTGCACTGGGTCAGGTCAACCCTGTCCAGATTGCACAGCACGCCATGCGCTATGCCAAGGAGCACGGCCATGACACCATCCTGCTGGATACCGCTGGTCGTCTGCATATCGACGAACAGCTGATGGCCGAGCTACAGAAAATTAAATCTGCCGTCAATCCCCATGAGATTATGCTCGTGGTTGACGCGATGACAGGTCAGGATGCCGTTAATGCCGCAAGTGCTTTCCACGATGCGCTCGGTATCGACAGCGTGTTGTTGACCAAGTTGGACGGCGATGCCCGCGGCGGTGCCGCGCTCTCCATCCATGCCACCACTGGCAAGCCCATTAAGTTCGTGGGTACGGGCGAAAAGCTCGATATGATTGAGCTGTTCCATCCCGAGCGTATGGCCTCCCGTATTCTGGGTATGGGTGATATGCTCTCCCTCATGGAAAAGGCAGAGCAGAGCTACGATGAGAAGAAGGCCGCTGAGCTGGAAGAAAAACTCCGCAAGAACCGCTTTACGCTGACGGATTATCTCGACCAGATGACCCAGATTAAGAAAATGGGCGATTTGAGCCATCTGCTCGGTATGATGCCTGGCAACCTCGGCAAGCAGTTGGAGGGCGCACAGATTGACGAGAAGATTATTGCCCGTCAAGAAGCCATCATCCTCTCCATGACCGTAAAAGAACGCGAGAATCCTGGTATCATTGATTCCAGTCGCAAGAAGCGTATCGCCGCAGGTTGCGGTATGGATGTTGCCGATGTCAACCGCCTGCCCAAGCAGTACGAGATGATGGTCCATATTACGCGCCAGTTCTCCGGTGGTATCGGCAAAAAGAGTGTTCCCAAGAACCTCGCAAGTATGAGCAAACCGCCCAAACTCCCCGGTGGCCAGATGTATGGTTTTGGCCGTAAAAAACGCCTGAAGTAACAGGCAAACGAACCGAAATAAATGCCGTAAGCATTTATCATATGAACTTATTATTTATGTATTAAATTTTGGAGGAATTTTACCATGGTTAAGATTAGACTGCGCCGTATGGGTGCTAAGAAGGCTCCTTTCTATCGTGTTGTTGTTGCTGACAGCCGTTATCCCCGTGATGGTCGTTTCATCGAGGAGATTGGTACCTACAATCCTTGCGTTTCCCCCGCTGCCATCAAGATTGATGCTGACCGCGCTCGCGAGTGGATTAAGACTGGTGCTCAGCCCACCGAAACTGTTCGCGCTCTGCTGAAGAAGGTCGATGTGCTCTAATGATGTCGGTTGGAGGGCACAGCATGAAGGACTTGCTGCTCTACATCGCCAGAAATCTGGTAGCAGATCCTGATGCAGTTTCCGTTACGGAAATTCAGGGAAGTCGGAGGCCAAGCGGTCTTAGG
>JAZRID010000009.1:0-1976 GCA_045645125.1 Oscillospiraceae bacterium
AGGCGTGGTTGTCCCCCAGAAAGTTCCCCCCCACTTGGTCGCACAGAGCCTCATTGGTATAGAGGTCGTCTATCATGTTGGTATGCAACCGCAGTCCGTATTTCGCCACGATTTCCTCCAACTTGTCCGCCATCTCCTGCGTGTAGACTGGATAGTACCCGTATTGTTCCTCAAAGCCAGTCGGCGCATTGCCCAGTTCCTCTAACACGCTGTAATAATCATAACTTCCGAGGAATCTGTGCCACTCCTCCACGGCTAACTTCTCTGGCATTTGCCCAAAACCCTGTAAGCTGATAGTGCCTGTGACAACGGGCGCGGTCACTTCCGTACCGTCTGGCTGTTGTACGGTACTCTCGTCCGTCAATTCCAAATCTTGTAGGGTAAACCACCGCGCCACAACGGTGGCTGTTGCGACCGCCGTGACCAGACTGACGACCGCCGCTAGGATAATCAGCTTTTGTGGTAGATGTCGTCTGCCTGATTTTCGTTTCATCTCGTCAAAACAAATCGTTTGAGATGAACAAACCTGTGCAAAAGTTTCCTGATAGAGTTTTTTGTTATTCATCGCTCCATACCTCCCCTAATCGTTTTTTGAGTAATTGTCTGGCGCGTGATAAGCGTGTTGTCACAACACTCTGTTGTACCTGTAAGAGCGTAGCGATTTCTTTGGTGGACAGTTCTTCGTAGTAGTAAAGGTTTAATACCGTGCGGTATTTTTCGGGCAATGCCATGACCTCTTGAAAGAGTGCCTGTTGTTCCTGTCGCTCCCAAACTGGCTCATCGGGAATACTGTCCCAGCGCACGCGCCGTCTGCGCCACGGACTTTTGAGCGTGTCCTTGCAGAGATTGATGGTGACACGCAGAAGCCAGTGTTTGGTGTGTTCGTTACTGTCGAAAGCGTGTTCGTGTTGCAAGAGCCGTAGAAAGACCTCCTGCACGATATCCTCCGCGTCATCCCGATTGGCGAAATAGTGGAATGCGACGCGAAAAACCGTGTGTTGATACTGCTGTACTGCCGTGGTGAAAGTTTCTCTGTCCATGTTGCCCCCCTTGTCCTGTATTCTGTTCTGTTGGAATCGATTCACCAAGAATACGAGAGAGAAACCCGTTTTGTCACAGATATTCAGAAAAATTTTACATCGCCCATAGTTTTCTTCCCATTTGCATTTTTCGCTATCATCTGGTATACTTATCGTACACTTTATTATAGTAAGGAGAACCATATGGACGCAACACTGTTGAGAACGCGACTGGATAGTGCGAACTATATCTATGATGATAGTCTGATTACCACCCTGTTGGTGGCATTGAAATTGGGTCGCCCCCTGTTGATTGAGGGCGCAGCTGGTGTCGGCAAGACCGAGATTGCCAAAGTGATGGCATCTGCCCTGGAGCGCGACTTAGTGCGCCTACAGTGCTACGAGGGCTTGGACGAGAGCAAGGCACTGTACGAGTGGAACTACCAGAAACAGCTCCTCTCGATTCAGGAGAATATGAACCACAGCTCCCCCGATGCGCTGACCACCTCCCTGTTTAGTGACAGCTATCTGCTGGAACGCCCCCTTTTGCGCTCCATCCGCGCCGAGGAGCCTGTCGTTTTGCTCATTGACGAAATTGACAAGGCGGACGAGGAATTTGAGGCATTTCTGTTGGAACTGCTCGCCGAGATGCAGGTGACGATTCCCGAAATTGGCAGTATTCGTGCCAAGACCACCCCGTTTGTCGTGCTGACTTCCAACCGCACGCGCCCCCTGAGCGAAGCCCTGCGCCGTCGCTGTGCGTATCTGTATCTGCAATACCCCTCTGTGGAAAAAGAGGTGGCGATTATTCGCGCCAAACTCCCCCACATCAATGAACATCTGGCGGTACAGGTGGCACAGGCCGTCCACGACCTGCGCGAGAACGATGTGATTATGAAAAAGCCCTCCATCGCAGAAACACTCGACTGGGTTTCCGCACTGGAGGCACTGGGGGTG
>JAZRID010000010.1:0-3961 GCA_045645125.1 Oscillospiraceae bacterium
CAGCATCTTGCCGCAAACGGGAGCAAAAAACTTAACTGCGCAAAACAGAAGCACAGCAGGTCGGCATCGCTCTTTGACCAGACACAATAAAGGGGGGATAGTATGGCGTATGATATTGGCCCTAAGTTGGGCATAGACGGCTACGCGGAATTTCGCAAAGCCATCACAGACATCAATGATGATGTCAAAATGTTCGGCAGTGAGTTGAAACTGATTGCCGCCATCTACGATGAGAATGGCGACAGCATGGAGGCTCTGACAGCGAAAAATGAGGTGCTGGAAAAGACCTACGAGGCACAGGAGAAAAAAGTTGCCGAGGTCAGCAGGGTCTTGGAACGAGCCAGAGCTGAGTATGGCGACAATGAAACCGCCGTCAAGAAGTGGGAGCAGGTTCTGATTGAATCCCAGACCGCACTCCAAAAGACGCAAAACGAGATTGAGAAGAACAAACAGGCGATGGAACAGCTTGAAAATGCCAGTGGGGAAGTCGAAGAAGCCTTTGACGGTATCCAAGATTCCGCGAAAGACGCAAGGAAAGCCGTGGAAAACATGGGGGATGCGGCAAAGGACTCCTCTGGTAAGTTCGATGCGCTGAAAGAAGCCGCTGGGAATCTCATCAGCGGTGGTATCTCAGCCGTTGTAGATGGTGTGTCACAGGCGATTGGTGCGTTCGTCAATCTCGATGAATCCACCGAGGACTACCGTGTTGCGATGGGCAAGTTAAAAACGGCATTTACGGAGCAACAAGAAACCGTAGAGAACTTTGCTGTTGCCCAAGGGGAATTTACGGCTGTTTTATATGACGCGGATACCGCCCTCACGGATACTTGGCGCACGGCGGAAACTGCCTCTGAAGTATACACGAAACTGTATGGTATCTTGGGTGACACCGATACCGCAGTAGAGGCGGCACAGCTGATGGTGCAGATGGCGGAGAGTGAGGAGAACTTCGCGGAGTGGACGAGAATCGCCGCAGGTGTCGCTGGTACTTTCGGTGACGCGCTGCCTATCAACAGTCTGGTCGAGGCATCGAACGAAACCGTGAAAGTCGGTGAGGTGACGGGCGCACTGGCGGACGCATTGAACTGGGTCGGCATTGCAGAGGACGACTTCAACGCAAAACTCGCAGAGTGTACCACAGAGAGCGAACGAAACGACCTCATTATGCAGACCTTGACCAGTACATACAGCGATGCGGCGGATGCCTTCTATGAGAACAACGAGGCTCTCATCCAGTCGAGAGAGAATCAGGCGCAGTTGGATGAAGTGACGGGACGGCTAGGGGAATCGGTATCCGATATCAAAAACGCACTGATGGAGAAGTTCGGCCCTGCCATTCTCGATACTGCGGATAAGGTGGCTGATTTTATCGAGGGTGTCGATACAGAAGAACTGTTCCGAAAGTTCGATGAAGCGGTTGGTAACATCTCCAATGCGTTTAGCGTTGGCTGGGATACGGTAAAAGGTGTTTACGATGATTTCCCGGTATTTTTTGATGGACTGAAAGATACCGCTGAGAATATTTTTGATTCGGTGGATTCTGCTTGGAAGGGCGATTTTGAAGATGCAGAAGAAGAAGCTCTCAATATTGTGAGTTCTCTTTCTGCCTCGATAACAGGCTTCGCATTGGAAATCAAGAATGTGTTCAAAAATCTGGATTGGTCTAAAGATTTTGAAATGGAACTTGAACAAGTTTGGTATGTCGTTAGTGGAACATGGTGGATTGAGGACTTGATGGCTCTTTTCAATGCAATCGGAGAGGGCATTGATGAAGGAAAGAAAGCCTACTACGAAAACCATCTTCCTACCAATGGCGGCGACGACAACTCCGCATGGAATAACGCGGGCGGTGGTTCTGGTGGTTCTGGTGGCTCTGGTGATTCTGGCGGCTCTGGAGGCTCTGGCGGTGGCGGTAGGGCTGGACCTACCCCCCTTATCCACAGCACGGTCTATCTGGACGGTAAGCGCGTGGGGGCGATTCTGAACAGCGTCAACGATGCCTCGCGTATTGCCTCTGGTGCAGATATTAGCCTGTTGACTTGACGGAGGGAACATCATGCAGGTATTTATGGAGATTAACGGCTTGGATATCTCTCGCTGTATCAGGGAGGACGGTATTGTCCAGAGCGAGTTCACACGCAGTAGCAGGGAAGTTTCCACGCTCGCAGGATACCTCGAAAAGAGCGAGGTTATCAAACGGCGCATTACCGTACAACTGATGGAACTGCGCGATATGCAGTGGTACGAGGTGTGCAGGGCATTGAAAAACCGCCCCGTGGCGGTGCATTACCTAGACGACACCGCAGGCGAAACAAGAAAGTATTTTCATGTTAGCAACCCCAGTGCATCCGCCAAAAAAGTCCTCGGCGGAAATACTTTCTTTAGCGGTGGCACCTTTACCTTGGAGGAAATTTGACCATGCAGGAAACTTCTGCACTGTACAAACGGCTGTTGCGGACACGCGGACACCGCAAAGAGATTGCACTGGAAATCGCTGGCGAGGAGTACGGCGAAGATAGGATTGTCATGCTCCATACCTACGCGCGACTGTTCCGCAACAATCAGCTGGAAGTGGGGAGCGCGGTCGCAAAAGAACTGCGTGTGACGCTCCTACGCCCCGACGATATCCCCAAGGCGGCGGAAATCAAGCCGAAATACCGTCTCCGCTTGGGCGAGGAAACGAGCGAGTGGGTGCAAAAGGGCATCTACTACATCTACACGCGAGAGCCAGACGCAGACACAAAGACGGTCGGCATCGTGGCATTTGACGCGATGGTGCGTGGGGATACGGTGTGGGAGCCAGAACAGTCGTTGGAGTTTCCCATGTCCATGCGGACGGCGGCGCGGACCATCGCGGAGCTGATGGAAGTGGAACTGGAGAACCCTGAAGCTATCAGCGAGGCGTACACGATAGACTACCCTGCAAACGACTGGACACTGCGGAATGTGTTGCAGTTCATCGCCGCCGCACACGCTGGCAACTTCTACATGACCGACTTGGGGAAGCTCCGCCTGTGCGGATTGCATGAACTTCCCAAGAAAACGCACTATCTGGTGGATAGCTACGGCAGTGCGATTACATTTGGAGGGGTGAGAATCTGTGTCTGATTCTGTATATATCGGGCGGCGGTGTGCCTCGGTCAGTAAACCGCCACCACTCAAACCTATCAGTAAAGTTGTCCTGTGGATAGATGACGAACATTGTTACGAGGCAGGGGACGACACAGGGCGAGAGCAGGAAGTATTCTGTCCCTATGGGTCGCAGCGTATGGCGGAGGCACTTCTGCAAAAGCTGTCGGGGTATGCGTACGCGCCCATGACGGCGGAGGACGCACTCCTTGACCCTGCGGCGGAACTGGGCGATGCCGTGACGGTGGACGGACTGTATACCGTGATGGCAAGCGTAGACTGGAAGTTTGACGGTCTACTCGCTGGTGATATCTCTGCGCCTGGCGCGGTGGAACTGGCACAGGAGTACCAATTTAGCAACAACGAAAAAGTGCTGAACCGCAAGATTGCAAGAAATCGCTCCCTGATTGCTAAAACGGCGGATGAGATTGCACTATCCATCGAAAGTAGCAAGAACTACACCGATGGAAAGATTACGGAGGAGCTAGAGAAGTACGCCACTCTAAAACTCACTGAGGACAGCATAGCGGCGGCAGTGGAGAGTAGCCAGACCTATACAGACGAAACGATTGCCAAGGAACTGGAAAGCTACGCAACTGTGAAGTTGACCGAGGACAGCATAGCGGCGGCAGTCGAAAGTAGCCAGACCTACACGGACGAAACAATTGCCAAGGAACTGGAAAGCTACGCAACTGTGAAACTGACCGAGGACAGCATAGCGGCGGCAGTGGAGAGTAGCCAGACCTACACGGACGAAACAATTGCCAAGGAACTGGAAAGCTACGCAACTGTGAAGTTGACCGAGGACAGCATAGCGGCGGCAGTGGAAAGT
>JAZRID010000011.1:0-1465 GCA_045645125.1 Oscillospiraceae bacterium
TGTGGAAGTCGATGTCAACCGTCTGTCCCCCCACGGCAATGACGCGCTTGATAATGGTGTCGTCTAATTGGGCGTTGTAGGCGTTGACAATGACGATATCGCCCTGTTCCACCTCGCACAGTGCGGAGTTTAAGACCAGTAGGCGGTCGCCCGTGTACAGCGTGTTCTTCATCGAGCCACCGCTGACCCCAATCAGGCGCAACAGAAACACAAAGAGCAGTACCACACCTGCCACCGCGCTGACCAGACACCGCGCCCACTCATAGACCGTATTTTCAAAAGAAGCATCCGCAGGAGATTCCTTCTTCTCCTGTTCCAGATTGTTATGTTCTTCTGCCATTTTTCTTCTCCTTTGTTGTATATTTCAATCTATTAGTATAGCATAGTTTTCCCATAACAACAACAAAAATTTTTTGTGGCAGTGACTTTCTGATTTTCTCTTGACAGATTGGTAAAAGTTGAGTATAATGAACGAGATTTCCGGGTGTAGCGCAGTTGGTAGCGCGCATGGTTCGGGTCCATGAGGCCGTGGGTTCAAGTCCCGCCACTCGGACCAATAGGCAATCCCTAGAGCTGTAATGGTTCTAGGGATTTTTCTTGTATTGCAAGGGTTTGCTGGTTTTTTCGTTTTCTTATTGGATAGGAAACGCAAACAAGAAAGATTTGAGGGAGAAAAATATGTTGCAACTCATCAAACGGTGCCCCGCATACACCACGGGATATCGGGACTACTGCCGAGAGCTATACGAAAATCATGTTACCTATTTTCGACCGACCAACCCCGACAGTATCGACGATACTTGGTTCCTCCGTACAAAACCGTGGTATGATAAAAAAGAACACGGATTGCTTGTGGGACAACCCATCAGTTTCCACTACTGGGCAGTGGATGACGGGAGATTCATCGGTGAATTTCAGCTCCGCACACAGTTTACCGACAAAGTCCTGTTGGATATCGGCAGTATTGGCTATGCCGTGCGCGTATCAGAATGGGGCAAAGGCTATGGAACAGAAATTCTTCGCCAAGGATTAGCCATCGCAAAGGAACACCAGATGGAACGCGTCCTACTGACGATACACGAGGAGAACACGGCTTCGATGCATATCTGTGAAAAATTGGGTGGTGTCTGGCGGGACACCATTGACGCGTACAACGAAACCGAGGGACACCACCGCCTCAGACGGTATTGGATTACCATCCGTGCCGTAAAGCCCCTGTCTTTAGACATGGGGATATAAGGCACACATTATTCCCCCGTAAAAGAGGGTAACAGGTTGCAATAGATAGCGAAAAATGGTATAGTATCATTATAGAAAATCAAAAAATATATGAGATTGCGAGGTGAGAAAGTGGAATATTCTTATCAATTTCGGATATATCCGAACATAGAACAACAGGAACAGATATCCCGAAATTTTGGATGTTGTCGGTATATATTCAACCACTTTCTCGCTCAGAGACAAG
>JAZRID010000012.1:0-2614 GCA_045645125.1 Oscillospiraceae bacterium
GTCTTTTTTCAAGGCATATTCCTGTGCTTGTTCTCATACAGTAGCGGTAGGGAAACGCTACATACACAGGAGGGTGCTATGACGAAAACCGATATCTATCAGGATATTGCAACGAGAACAGGTGGTTCGTTGTTTGTAGGGGTGTTGGGCCCTGTTCGCACAGGAAAATCTACTTTTATCAAGCGGTTTATGGAAACCTGCGTCATTCCCAACATTGCGAATGTCTATCGGCGCGAGCGCGCCATTGATGAACTCCCCCAGAGTGGAAGTGGGCGCACCATTATGACCGCAGAACCCAAATTCGTTCCAGAGGAGGCAGTCGAGCTGACCTTGGACGGCGGTGCGACTTTCTCGGTCCGTCTGATTGACAGTGTGGGGTATATGGTCAAGGGCGCGATGGGGCAATTCGAGGACGGCGCACCGCGCATGGTGATGACCCCGTGGATGGAACACGAAATTCCCATGGCAGAGGCGGCAGAAATCGGGACAAGAAAGGTCATCGAGGACCACTCGACTGTGGGCATTGTCGTTACCACGGATGGCTCTATCTCAGAGATTCCACGCGAGGACTATGTCGAGGCGGAGGAGCGTGTCATCCGTGAATTGCAGGAGTTGGGGAAACCGTTCATTGTGTTGCTCAACTCGGCGGACCCCCATGCAGGGCGCACGCTGTCGATGGCGAAAGACATTGAGGCACGGCATGGGGTGCGGTGTGTCCCTGTCAACTGTTTGGAGCTAGGGGAAGAAGCCATCAGTGCTATCTTAAAAAGTATCCTCTACGAATTTCCGTTGCGAGAGATGGGGATTTTCCTGCCAGCTTGGGTGGACGCGCTTGCGATGGACCACCCCATTCGGCAGTCCGTCTACCAGATGATTCGCACAGGTGGGGAACAAATGCACCACATCCGTGAGGTAGAGCGCGCCGTGCAACGGATGGGCGAGGAGGAAAATATCTCCCTCAGCCGTGTGCTGTCCATTGACCTCGGAAAAGGCGTTGCCGAGGCGGAAATCCAGTTGCCCAGAGAGCTATTCTATCAGACACTCAGCGAGCAATCTGGCTTCACGGTGGGGGATGACGGCGACCTGCTCGCACTCCTCACCGACCTCGCGGAGGTCAAGACGCAGTATAACAAAGTTTCCTCCGCACTGGCGAATGTCTACGAAACGGGCTACGGCATCGTCATGCCCACCATCGACGAGTTGGAACTGGAGGAGCCAGAGATTATGCGACAGGGGGGACGCTATGGTATCAAACTCAAGGCAAATGCCCCCTCGATTCATATGTTCAAGGTGGACATTGAGTCGACCGTATCCCCGATTGTCGGCAACGAGAAGCAGAGCGAGGAGATGGTCAACTATCTCATGGAGAAGTTCAGTGGCGACCCGACAAAAATCTGGGAGTCCAACATCTTCGGGCGCAGTTTTCACGAGTTGGTCAACGAGGATTTACAGGCGAAGCTGTACCGTATGCCGATGGATGCGCGTCTGAAATTTCAGGAAACTCTCCAGCGCATTGTCAACGAGGGCAGTGGCGGTTTAATCTGCATTATCCTATGAGTTTCTCTCACCATACCGCAAAAAGCAAAAAACAGGCGATGCGTCAGAGCGCACCGCCTGTTCTGTTCGGTAGGAGGAAAAATTACTTAAAAGCCTCGATGATATCGACAATCTCAGCACCGATGCGCTTCTGGGCTTCCTTGGTAGCGGCACCGATGTGGGGGGTGCAGGAGACACAGGGGTGGTTGATGAGCTCCTGGTTCTTGGTGGGCTCCTCAACATAGACATCCAGACCAGCACCGCGCACCTTACCGGAGTTCAGAGCCTCCAGCAGGTCAGCCTCGTCGATGTTGGTGCCACGGCTGGTGTTGATAATCACAACACCGTCCTTCATCTTCTCGATGGTCTCCTTGCGAATCATAGGCACACCGTCAACAGCGGGGGTGTGCAGGGAGATGAAATCAGCCTTTGCAAACAACTCATCCAGCTCCACATACTTGATGCCGAACTTCTCCTCAAAGCCCTCATAACGGGTACGGTTGTAAGCAATGACCTCCATGCCGATGCCCTTAGCGAGCTTGCACAGAGCCTGACCGATACGGCCAAAGCCGATGATACCCAGCGTCTACCGCTGACTTCAAAGCCCTTGCCGTAAGCCTTCTTCTCCCACTTGCCCTCGCGCATGGTGTGACCTGCGATGGAGATGTAGTGAGCGCAGGAGAACATGTGAGCCATAGCGGTCTCAGCAACGGAGTTGGAGGAGGCGAGGGGGGTATTCTTAACGGTCATGCCGTTAGCTTCAGCGTAAGCAACATCGATATTGTCAACGCCGACACCGCCGCGGATGATCAGCTTCAGCTTGCTGCCCTTGGCCTCGTCGATGTGGTTGGCGCGAACCTTGGTAGCGCTGCGGACGACAACTGCGTCGAAATCGCGCAGAGCTGCGCCCAGTGCATCGCTCTCGTAGAACTGCTCCACAACCTCATGGCCGTTGGCCTGAAGCTGAGCAACAGCGGACTTATCCATACCGTCAGTAACAAGGATTCTCATGTTTTGTATCTCCTATTCAGTCGTTATCAGGCGTTCTCAGCCTCAAATTTCTTCAAGAACTCGACCA
>JAZRID010000013.1:0-2835 GCA_045645125.1 Oscillospiraceae bacterium
GCCATAATGCTGCTGGCAGTCGGCGCCACATAGTTACCACCGGAGACGTAGATGCCGGTATCACGGCTGGGCGTATCCATGGTGAGGAGCATAATGTACTGCGGATCATCTGCCGGTGCAAAGCACATAAAGGAAACCACAACATCGCCCTTGGGGTTATCTACGGTTTTGGTTCCCGTTTTATCTGCCGTTCCGGTCTTGCCGCCGATGCGATAGCCAGCCACCTGTCCGTTGCGACCTGTACCGTTGGCGACGACCCCCTCGAGAATCCCACGGACAACGGCGGAGGTTTCTTCACTCACGACCTGTCGCACTGGCGTTGCATCATGTTGTGCGATAACATTGCCGTCCTCGTCCAGCACCTTCTCCACCACATAGGGGGTATACAGGTAGCCACCGTTGACACAGGCCGCCTGTGCGGCGATTAACTGTATCGGGGTGACAGTAAAGTTCTGTCCGAACGCATAGGAGGCCAAGTCAATCACCTTAAAATCTTTTTGACTGGCGGCGACACCGACTGCCTCACCCTGCAAATCAACGCCCGTGGTCTGCATCAGACCAAAATCTCTCATATACTGATAGTATGTATCCGTACCGATTGACAGACCGATATTGATAAAAGCAGGGTTGCAGGAGTTCGCCGTTGCCGTAGCCAAATCCTGTAGTCCGTGTCCCGTGCGCTTGGAGCATTTCATCGTCCAACCGTCCACCACCACAGAGCCTGCACAGTTGAAAGAGCTATTTGTTGTTATCAGCCCCTCCTCCAACGCGGCGGCCAGTGTGATAATTTTATAAGTCGAGCCAGGCTCATAGGTATCGTTGACCGCCTTATTTCTCCACTGTTTAAGTTGCAGACTGCCCAGTGTCACCTTATTTGTGTCGTTGGTGTCCGTTGCCCCATCTTCAGTCGTCTGCGTACTCTGCTGTCTTTGCGCGGTGGCAAGCTGTTCCACTAACCGCGTATCATACAGCTCACGCGGTGCATTGACATCATAACTCGGACTGGATGCAATCGCCAGCAGTGCGCCAGTGTTGACATCCATGACGATACCTGCCGCACCACTCTCCGCACCGTACCGTGCAATCATGTCCTCCAGTCCGCGCTCCACATAGTACTGAATGGTACTGTCGATAGTCAGCACCAGACTGTTGCCGTCCTCGGCATCATAGAACTGCTCATATTGGAACAGAATCTCCTGATTGCGCGCATCTTTTGCGGTAATCGCCAGACCACTGCTCCCCTCCAGCTCCTCATTATAGATGGCTTCCAGACCGTAGGCACCTTGCTCATCATCATTAAGGAACCCCAGCACATGGGATGCCAAACTGCTGTAGGGATAGTATCGCTTAGCACCACTCTCCAAGTGAATACCCTGAATATTTTTTCCTGTGACATTGTTCGTGATAAAGGTGCGGATTTGGTCGCCGACCTCTCTCTCCACCCTTTTTTTCAAAACTTCATACTGCGACCATGTCTTTTCCATGGCCTTATAAATCACTTCTTCCTCTACCTCCAACAGAGGTGCGAGGGTGGTTGCAATTAAGGCTTTATACTCCTCACCTGTCAGGGGAGGTTCTTCTCCTGCTTTCAATCCCTCCGCCATCTTTTTGGCGCGCAGTTCATCCATTTCTGTGGCGCGTTTCTGGATGGCCTGTGGGTCAAGAAAAACGGTATCCGCCGTAGCAGATACAGCCAAGATTTTTTCGTTGCGGTCATAGATAGTGCCACGCGATGCGGAGATAGTTGTACTCTGCGTCTGCTGTTTGGCGGCGCGCTCCTGCATCTCGTCATGGCGATTGATGGTCAAATCGTAGAGCTGTACAAACAGGATTGCAAACGAAAGAATACCAAAAAGGACGAGAAAACACCATATTCTAAGTTCAATTGTCTTTCTAACGCGCTGTACAGTGTCACTCGTTTTTTTCTTATTATTCTTAGTCATAGAATCCCCCTTAACAAAGGTACAAAACGGCAAGCAGGGAGCAAGGGATGTGTCCCCTTACTCCCCGTTCGGTCGCTGCATCATCTTCCCTCATCCGAAATCATCGGGCAGCGTTCTCACCATTGATTATACTGTCACTTACCTGAAATATTCCAGAACAGAGCGAATATACTGTACTACCGCATGGAATGTGCGACCCAGTACGCCATCCCCTGTCTGCTGGTATACCACCGTCTGGTCCTGCCCAGGCAGGTTGATATAGACAACTTGTCCCTCACGGGGCTGTGCCATGCCAGCCGCCTCTGCGCTTTCCTCCACACCCGTCAAATCAAAAGCCTGTTCGTAGCGGGTACGCAGTGCGACCTGCTCCTGTTCCAACACCTCAATCTGTCGTTTCATGGCGACAATATCGTTGGAAATTGCATTGACCTTGACATGGCAGGTAATGACCAGCACCGACAGACACGCAATCACGCCACAGCACAGCACTGCTGCGAGTGGAATGGGTTGTGCCTGTCGTACCGTTGCACGACGCTGTTGTCGCTGTCGCGCTTGTTTGTCCGCTTGGCTCTCCTGTTGTTGTCGATGTTGATAGTGTTCTTCAAAATCAAGATGTCCGTTACGCTCTGGCTCCCATTCGCGTCTTCTTACATCATGGGCCAGATTTCCGTTGACAACGCCGGGCGTATGATATGATTTTGTATTGCGTCTGTTACTTGCAGGCATAATCGACCCTCCCTCCCACACAGCACAAAGGCTCTTGGGAGTCCTTTCCTTTGATGTACCGACAACTTCGTTGGTTTCGTGTTAAAACGCGGTGCGCTGTGCTACGCGCAGTTTCGCGCTTCTTGCACGGGGATTTTCTTCCAGTTCTACCGCACCCGATACAATA
>JAZRID010000014.1:0-3884 GCA_045645125.1 Oscillospiraceae bacterium
GGGTCTTTGACCCCAGAAAATACAATACGAGGTGACGGAAATGTTTTACTATATCTCTGGAACGGTCGCCCATATCGAACCCTATCTGGCGGTGATTGACTGCGGTGGTGTCGGTTATGCCTGTCGTACCACCAGTTATAGCTTGTCCCAACTGAAAAAAGGGGATACAGCAAAGCTGTTGACCTATCTACATATCCGTGAGGATGCGATGGAGCTGTATGGCTTTGTCGGTTCGGAGGAGTTGAAGCTGTTCCAACAGTTAATCTCTGTGTCGGGTGTCGGTCCGAAAGCCGCACTGAGCATCCTATCCAGTAGTACCCCGACGAATCTCGCGCTGTCGATTATTACAGGCGATGAGAAGGCGTTGACCTGCGCGCAGGGTATCGGCAAGAAGATTGCCCAGCGCATCATTTTGGAATTGAAAGATAAGTTGAGCAAGGGACAGGGCCCCTCCTTTACAGGAGAGGGAACCGCTGTATCTGGCGTGACGGTGATTCCGCAAAATAAGCTGTCCGAAGCCAGTGCCGCGTTGGCGGTGTTGGGGTATTCTCAGGCAGAAATCAATGTGGCACTGAAAGGGATTGACTTGGACGCACAACCGCTGGAACAAATCGTCCGTCTGGCACTGAAGAATATGATGAAAGGGTAAACTGGAATGAGTATCGATTTTTCCTCGAATGATACCTATGCGGAACACGAATCCCTTGTGACGACCTCGTTGACACGCGCTGACGATGGGGAATATTCTCTGCGTCCGAAATTACTGCGTGAATATATTGGGCAGGAGAAAGCGAAGGGGAATCTGGAGGTTTTTATCCAAGCCGCGAAGATGCGCGGAGAACCGCTGGACCATGTGCTGTTGCATGGCCCTCCTGGCCTTGGTAAAACGACCCTCTCTTGCATCATTGCCAATGAGATGGGGGTAAATGTGCGGATTACCTCTGGCCCTGCCATTGAGAAAGCAGGGGACCTCGCCGCACTGTTGACGAACTTGAATGAGAATGACATCCTGTTTGTGGATGAGATTCACCGTCTGAATCGCTCGGTGGAAGAAATCTTGTACCCAGCGATGGAGGATTATGCCATTGACATTATCATTGGCAAAGGCCCGTCCGCAAACTCGATTCGATTGGACTTGCCGAAATTTACGCTGATTGGCGCGACAACCCGTGCAGGACAGCTCTCCGCACCGCTGCGCGACCGCTTTGGTGTCACCTTGCGGTTGGAGCTGTACTCGGCGGAGGAATTGGCTCTGATTGTAACACGCTCGGCTGGTATTTTGGATGCGTCGATTGAGCCAGAGGGTGCGATGGAAATTGCCAAGCGTAGTCGTGGAACCCCCCGTATCGCAAACCGTATGTTGCGCCGTGTGCGCGACTTTGCCCAAGTGGTAGGGGACGGCGTGATTACCAAGGAATTGGCGGATCAGGCACTGACCGCCCTGGAAGTCGATGCGCTGGGGTTGGACAATATTGACCGCAGAATGTTGCGCGCGATTATCGAACACTATGGCGGTGGTCCTGTGGGATTGGATACACTGGCGGCGACGATTAACGAGGAGGCCATTACACTGGAAGATGTGTATGGGCCGTATCTGATGCAGTTGGGTTTCTTGACCAGAACACCGCGTGGACGCTGTGTGACAGAGAAAGCGTATACGCACCTTGGACTAACGGCGCAGTCTGATAGCCAGCAGTTACTATTTTAATGTTAATGATAAGAAAACATGGGAGGATATTTCTATGGGAAAGTTGTTTGGCACGGACGGAATTCGCGGCATCGTCGGTGAGAATTTGACCGCCGAGCTTGCCTATCGTATCGGACAGGCTGTCACGATGGTGCTGTGGGAGGAGAACGGAAAAGCACCGCTCATTACCATCGGCATGGATACGCGCATTTCTTCGGATATGTTGGAGAGTGCCATGATTTCTGGTATTTGCTCCGTCGGCGGAAGCGTGATGCCCCTCGGTGTGATTCCGACCCCTGCTGTCGCGTATCTGACGATGGAAGTACAGGCGGATGCTGGTGTCGTTATCTCTGCCAGTCACAATCCGTTCCAGCATAACGGCATTAAGGTGTTTAATGGAAAGGGATATAAGCTAAGCGACGAGTTGGAGAACCGCGTGGAGGAGAAAATCCTGTCCGACGAACCGATGCCGATGAAAAGTGGGGCAGAGATTGGCAAGCGCATCCGCGGCATGAAGAAGATTAAGAGCGCGTATATCAAGCATCTGACCGAGAGTGTTTCTGTAGATTTGGGCGGTTTGCGCGTGCTGATTGACTGCGCCAACGGTGCGGCGGCGGCAACTGCCCCCGACCTGTTTGCGAATTTTGCCATTGAAGCGGACTTTATCCACCGCAAGCCAAACGGCATTAACATCAACGACCGCTGTGGCTCGACCCATCTCAAGAGTTTGGCGGCGATGGTGACGGCAGGTGAGTACGACTTGGGTATCGCCTTTGACGGCGATGCCGACCGCTGTCTGCTGATTGACGAGCGCGGTGAGGTCATTGACGGCGATAAAATTATGGCGGTATGCGGTCTGGCGATGCAGGAGCAGGGGACTTTGACAGGGCGCACTGTCGTGGGCACGGTGATGAGTAACCTCGGTCTGCATGAGTTCTGCAACAAGAACAACATCCGTCTGGTGTGTACTGCCGTGGGCGATAGAAATGTGTTGGAGAAGATGCTGGAGTTTGGTTATCGCATCGGCGGCGAGCAGTCGGGACATATGATTTTCACGGACTACGCTACCACGGGCGACGGTCAGTTGACCGCACTCCAGTTCTTGCAGATTCTCAGTCGCAGTGGCAAAAAGGCTTCCGAACTGGCCTCTGTCTGTCCCAGTTATCCGCAGGTGCTTATCAATGTACCGCTGGAAAACAAGGCTGGTCTGAAAGAATCCATTATGAACAGCGACGCGTTGCGCGGTGCGGTGCGTAAGGAAGAAGAAACCCTCGGCGGAGAGGGGCGTATTCTCGTCCGACCCTCTGGAACAGAGCCTCTCATCCGCGTGATGGTGGAGGCAAAGACCACCGAGCAAGCACAAGCGTGCGCGCAGCGTGTAGTGGATGTGGTCAAAACACTGGGAGTATAAATAAATATTAACAAATTTTTAATATTCTCTTGACAAAAGCAAGGAAAAGTAGGTATAATACGGTATGTCAAGCAAACAACTCCAACAGCATGAATATGACGCTTTTTCTGATGAAACCTTATGTGAACTGGCACGCGGTGGTGACCGCGTCGCAGAAGAAGCGTTGGTTTCTCGTTATACCAGATTGGTTCGTCAGTTGGCCCGCCCGTTTTATCTCACAGGTGGGGACAGCGATGACCTGATACAAGAGGGAATGATTGGCTTGATTTACGGAGTACGCGAATACAATGGCTCTCGTAATGCCGTGTTCCGTACTTTTGCAGAAACTTGTATCCGCAATCGGCTGTATAGCGCGGTGCGCGCCGCCTTGCGCGACAAACACAGTCCGCTGAACCAGTCGATTCCACTTGAAATACCCTTCTTTGACAGCAGTCGTACTATCTCTTCCGTTGGTGCGCTAGTTCTGTCCCATGTCGACCCCGAAGAAGTTGTCATCGGTAGGGAAGACGCGCGGGACACTTTGCGTGGCGTTCGCAAGCAGTTGTCCGAGTTTGAGGCGAAGATCTTGGGTTATTATTTGGACGGTCTTACAATTAAAGAAATGGCAGATGCCGTCAAAAAGTCCCCTAAATCGGTGGACAACGCAGTCCAGCGAATTCGGCGCAAAGTATCGCGCTGATTTACTTTGGCGACATCAGCTGCGGCTGATCGCAAATATTAACTGACCCAGTTTATTCGGTATTTCCGGGCCTGGGCAAACAAGTCAAAGAGAGGGAAAACACATGT
>JAZRID010000015.1:0-4617 GCA_045645125.1 Oscillospiraceae bacterium
CAGAACGACATGGCTAGGATCCGACTTGAATAGGTGTCATACTAGCCAGTGATAGAATAAATGACCCACTGTGCGACATTCACTGCGTGGTCGCCAATTCGCTCCAAATATTTCGCGACCATCAGGAGATGCAATGCCTGTGCCGCGGTAGTGCTGTCGGTGCGGATGAGTGCAATCAATTCCTCCTGCACGGAGAGAAATAGACCATCCACGATATCATCATATTGTATCACACCTTGCGCCATATTCAAATCTTTTTTTGTAAAAGCCTCCACGCTATCTGTCACCATACGGATGGCGGCGCGTGCCATGTCGCCAATATGCACTCGTCCAGGGATGGCGAGGGAGGCAAACTGTACGCTCAATTCCGCAATATCTGCCGCTTGGTCACCAATCCGCTCCATATCGGAGATAAGTTTTAAGGCGGAGGAAATGGTGCGTAAATCGCGCGCTACAGGCTGTTGTTGCAACAGGAGCTTCATGCACAACGCTTCAATGTTGTGTTCCGCCTCGTCAATTTCCTCCTCACACGCAATGGCGTGTTGCGCCATCGCACTATCACACTCCAACAGAGCTTTCACGCCTGCGCTGATGGCCTCCTCGCACAGCGCACCCATCCGCGTCAACTCTCGATTCAATTTGTCTAACTGATGTTCCAAGCGACTACGCATTTATCCAAACCTCCCTGTAATATAATCTTCTGTTCGTCTGTCTTTGGGGCGTGAAAAAAGTTGGTCGGTGTCGTTGTACTCGATGACCTCGCCTGCGAGAAATAGCGCGGTTCTGTCCGAAATGCGCGCCGCCTGTTGCATATTGTGCGTGACCATGATAATCGTGTATTCCTCGCGCAGTTCGAGAAGTAAGTCCTCAATCTTTGCGGTAGAGATGGGGTCGAGCGCACTGGTCGCCTCGTCCATCAACAGCACTTCGGGTTTGACCGCCAGTGCACGGGCGATACACAGCCGTTGTTGTTGCCCACCCGACAGTCCCAGTGCATTTTTTCGCAGTCTATCCTTGACCTCATCCCAAATAGCCGCACGGCGCAGGGACTGTTCCACCAGACCATCCAGTGTCGTGCGGTTTCGGATGCCGTGGATGCGTGGGCCATAGGCAACATTGTCGTAAATGGACATCGGGAACGGATTCGGTTTTTGAAAAACCATCCCAATACGGCGGCGCAGTTCGGTGACATCTTGCGTGTCACTGTAAATTTCTTCGCCGTGGAAAGTCAGCGAGCCACACACACGGGTCCCCACAATCAAATCGTTCATGCGGTTCATGGTGCGGAGGAAAGTGGATTTTCCACAGCCAGAGGGACCGATGAGTGCGGTGATGCGATTGCGGTACAGTTCTAAGTTGATACCGTGCAGGGCTTGGTGGTTGCCGTAGTAAAAAGCAAGCTGTTTGGCCTTGAGAATTGTTTTTTCTGACATAATGCCCCTCGTGTTTGTTGTTATTTCAGTTTTTTGCCAATCCAATCCGCTGACAGGGTGATGAGGAGAGTGAGAAGCAGTAGGAGGAGGGCGATGGCAAAGGCGGTGTCCCAATCGGCACGCTCTTTGGCATAGAGGTATAGGGCAGAGGAGAGAGTCGCACCAGAGGCGCGGAAGATAGCAGGCGGTAAAAAATTCTGCATGGTGGTGGACAGTCCTGCGGTGTACAACAAAACCGCGGATTCTCCCACGACACGACCGATGGAGAGAATACAGCCTGTGAGAATACCGCTTCGTGCGGAGGGAAGTACTACAGTGGCGATGGTGTGCCACTGTCCTGCGCCCAGTCCCAACGCCCCCTCGCGGTAGGACTGTGGTACGGTCTTTAAGCTCTCCTGTGTCGTGCGGATGACCGTGGGGAGAACCATAATCGACAGCGTGAGCGAGGCGGAGAGCAGTGTTTTTTGTAGTCCAAGCCCTGTACAGAAGACTATCACGCCGACCAGTGCATAGATGATGGAGGGAATCCCAGCGAGAACTTCCGTTGAGAACGCAATGATAGACACAAGGGTGCGATTTTTGGCATACTCCGTCAGGTAAACCGCCGCACCAATGCCGATAGGCAAAGCAATCGCAAGCGAGAATAGAATAACAACCACGGTGTTGAGAATGGCAGGTAGAATACCCACGGTATCGTGCAAAATACTCTCCTCGCTTGTGAGAAGTGGTAGGGTTAAATAGGGCGCACCCCGTACACAGACAATGCCGATTACCGTGAGTAACAGCGCGCAGATGAGCAGGGCACTGCCATACAGCAGGGCGCGCGCTATCCCATTTCGTAGCCTTCTTCCCATGTTAGCGTTTCCCCCCTTTGCGTAACACCAGTTGTAGCACCAGATTGATGGTCAAAATAAATAGAAACAGTACCAGTCCGATGGAAAATAGGGCGTTGCGCTGTAGACTGCCCGGGGCGGCATAGTTCATCTCAATAGCAATACCCGTCGTCAGAAAGCGGACACTTTGGAACAGGGACGGTAGATTCGCCACATTGCCTGCCACCATGACAATGGCCATCGTTTCTCCGATGGCGCGCCCAATCCCCAGTACCACGGCGGCGGCCAGACCACTGCGCGCGGCTTTGACGCTGACGCGAAAAAAAGTTTCTATCTCCGTTGACCCTAGAGCCAGACTGCCCTCCTCGTATTCCCGTGGAACGGCACGGAGTGCGCTGTCGGACAGACTGATAACCGAGGGGAGAAGCATGACAGCCAAGACGAGGATGGCGGCAAGCAGACTGTCCCCTGCTGGTAAGGCAAAGGCAACACGGAGTGCGGGAACCAATACGAGCATCCCAACCAGACCATACACAACCGATGGAATCCCTGCAAGCAGATGAATCATCGGGCGCAGAATGGCGGCAGTGCGTGGCGAGGCCAACTTGGACAGATACAGTGCTGTGCCGATGCCGATGGGGACACCGAGTGCGATGGCGGCCAATGTGCCGTACAGAGAGGTGAGAATCATCGGAAGAATACCGAATTGTGGGGTATCGCTGTTGGTGGGAGCCCAGACTGTGCCAAGGAGAAACTTCCCCAGTCCCACTTCACGGATGGCAGGAATCCCTGCCAAAATCAAATAGATACAGATGAGTAGCACATAGCCAATCACCATCAACGCGCACAGGAATAGACTGATACGCACGATGGATTCTTTTCCTTGTTTTCTTCGTTTCATACCGTCACCTATGGTAATCGTGTGGTGCAATGGCACCAGCGATAGTGATATATTCTGCAACAGCACTGCTCAGGGCATAGTCCAAAAAAGCCTGTGCCTGTGGGGAGAGGGGACGCTTTTTATCTGTCACCATGAGAAAGGGACGCTGTAGAGGGTACTGTCCATCGCGCACGGTTTCTGGACGACAGGGAATCCCGTCCAAAGAAACGAGTTTCACAATATTGCGCGTACCAGACAGGGATACATAGCCGATGGCATTGGGATTGGTAGACACATTGCCGACAATATCACCGTTGGCACTGTATTCGTTGGTGTAGCGACAGCGGTCACGGCTCTCCAGCAGGTCCTCAAAGGCACTGCGTGTACCAGACCCAGCTTCGCGTCCATAGGTGGCGATAGGGGAATCTTTACCACCGAGTTGTGCCCAGTTGGTCACTTCCCCTGTGAAAATTTGGCGGAGTTGTTGGATAGATAGGTCGTTGACTGGATTTTGTGGATGGACAATCACTGCGATGCAGTCCAGTGCAATGAGATGCCCCACGGCACCGTCTGCTATCTCACTTTCTTTCAGGGCACGGCTGGAAAGCCCAATATCACAGATGCCAGAGAGAACCGCCTCAATCCCTGCGCCAGAGCCTGTGCCTGAGTAGTTGATGCGGACTTCACTGTGGATGGTGCGATATCCCTCTATCAACGCGCCGACCACCCGTTCGGTAGAGGTGGAGCCGTCCAATGTAATGGTGGTATCACGCGCACTGCTACAGGCGGAGAGGGAAACGAGAACCACACAGAGGAAACAAGCGACGATTCGTTTCATGGACAGGCATCCTTTCTGATACGACTAATGGTATTGTATCGCTGATTTGGGACTACTATGCACACGAGGTAGGGGATGGAACAGGAAGAAATTGTATGATACAGCACTTTTTGCAAGGTTTCCAGCAGAAATAGCGATTTACAATGCGATAAAAAACGATATACTGGTAACAGACAAATCGAGAGTAATTTTTATGAGAGGAGATTGTGATTTTTGCGATTTTGTAAGATGCACGGAGCAGGGAACGATTTTCTGATTATCAACAATCTGGAGGAACAAATTCCACACGAGATGTTTCCGATGCTGGCACAAATGCTCTGTCACCGTCGGTTATCGATCGGGGCGGACGGTCTGATGGTCGTCGAGCACTCGACAAACGGTGCAGATTTTCGGATGCTATTCTATAATGCTGATGGTTCGGCGGGGGAGATGTGTGGCAATGGCGCGCGCTGTATCTGTCGCTACGGCTTTGAAAAGGGGTTATCGGGCGAGAAACAGGTGGTGGAAACCCCGTCGGGGCTTGTGACTGGTTGGCGTATCGACCAGAAAAACTACCGTGTCCGCCTGACCAATCCGAGTGTGGTAGACCTGTCCCGTTCGGTCGAGGCGTGTGGTGCGACATGGGATTGCAGT
>JAZRID010000016.1:0-4319 GCA_045645125.1 Oscillospiraceae bacterium
GGATCCTCCAGAGAGAGGTGGTAGTCGTACTGGATACAGCCGTCCTCGGCGCGGACAAGGGCCTGTGTGCCGCTATCCTTGATGGCGCGGACAAAGTCCTGCGCGACACCGCTTTTGCAGCGATAATATACATGAAGAATGATGTTTTCCATAAAAAATCCTCCTTGTCAGGAAATATCTGCGAGGTCAAGATACTTGATGCCCTCGCTGGAGATAAACTCTTTTCTGCCCTGCAGATTATCTCCCAAAAGGAGATCGAACATCTGCGAAGTGGCTTCCGCGTCCTGCGGCATGTCCTTAATAAGACGGCGGCTCTCGGGGTTCATCGGGGTCAGCCACATCATTTCGGGGTCGTTTTCACCAAGACCCTTGGAGCGGTCGATCTTGACCTTCTTGCCCTCGAGTTTTTTGACGATCTCGTTCTTCTCACGCTCGGAGTAAGCGAACCATGTTTTTTCTCCGCAGTTGATTTCAAACAGAGGGGATTCTGCGATATAGACATAGCCTTGTTCGATGAGGGTGGGGCAGAGGCGGTAAATCATCGTGAGGATGAGGGTGCGGATGTGGAACCCATCCTCGTCAGCATCAGTACAGATGACTACTTTGTTCCAACGGAGATTGTTCAAGTCAAAGGCACTCAAGTCTTTGACATACTTGTTCTGCACCTCGACACCACAGCCGAGCACTTTCATCAAGTCGGTGATAATCTCACTCTTGAAGATACGCGCATAGTCCGCCTTTAGACAGTTGAAAATCTTACCACGCACGGGCATGATGCCCTGAAATTCTGCATCACGGCTGAGTTTGACACTGCCCAGAGCAGAGTCACCCTCTACAATATAGATTTCGCGCCGTGTGACATCTTTAGTGCGGCAGTCCACAAATTTTTGGACACGGTTGGCGATGTCGATAGAGCCAGAGAGCTTTTTCTTGAGGTTCAGGCGCGTCTTTTCCGCATTCTCACGACTGCGCTTGTTAATCAGCACCTGCTCGGCAATGCGTGTAATATCGTTGGGGTTTTCAATAAAGTAAATTTCCAGACGGCTTTTCAAAAATTCCGTCATGGCATCTTGGATAAACTTGTTGGTGATAGCCTTTTTGGTCTGATTTTCGTAGCTGGTCTGGGTGGAGAAGTTGTTGCTGACCAACACCAGACAATCCTCAATGTCGCCCCAAGTAATCTTACTTTCGTTTTTCTGATACTTATTGTTTTGGCGTAACCAAGCATCAATGGCACTGACGAACGCGGAGCGTGTAGCCTTTTCGGGAGAGCCACCGTACTCCAACCAACTGGAGTTGTGGTAGTGCTCTATCACGGCGGTGCGGTTGGAGAAACAACAGGCAACAGATAGCTTCACCTTGTAGTCGTCCTTGTCCTCACGGTCGCGTCCGCGCTTCTCTGCCTCCCAGAAAACAGGGAGGGTCAAGGATTCCTTACCAACTAACTCCTTGACATAGTCAGAAATGCCGTTTTCGTACAAAAATTCGGTAGTTTCAAACTTGCCAGGTGTGGTTTCGTTGCGGAAACGGAAAGTGATACCCGAATTGACCACCGCCTGCCGTTTCATCGTGTCGAGGAAATATTCCGCAGGGATGGCGATGTCGGTAAATACTTCGAGGTCGGGCAACCATTTAATGCGACTGCCCGTGCGCTTTTTGGTCAGCGGTGTTTTCTGCAACTCCTGCCCTTTTTCGCCCACAGGACTGCCCTTGCGGAAATGCAATTCATACTCAAAGCCGTCGCGCCAGACGGTGACATCCATATAACTGGAGGAATACTGCGTGGCGCACGAGCCAAGGCCGTTCAGACCGAGGGAAAATTCATAGTTTTCACCGTCGTTGTTATTATATTTTCCACCTGCGTACAGTTCGCAGAACACCAGTTCCCAGTTGAAACGCTGTTCGCGCTCGTTCCAGTCCAACGGACAACCGCGACCGCGGTCCTCAACCTCAATGCTGTGGTCGAGATAGTGGGTGACGGTGATGAGCGAGCCGTGTCCCTCTCTGGCCTCGTCGATGGAGTTGGAGAGGATTTCAAAGACTGCGTGTTCACAGCCCTCCAGACCGTCTGAACCGAAGATAACGCCCGGACGCTTGCGGACACGGTCGGCCCCTTTCAGGGAACTGATGGAATCGTTATCGTAAATAGGCTTTTTCGTTTCTGCCATGACTTCCTCCGTATGGTACTACAAATGAACATTCAACATTACTATAACAAATTCTTAACTAGATAGCAAGAGGGCGCGAATGGATTTTGGTGTGGAGAAATTTTTGAAAAACTACTTGACTGCTACGCTGCGTCATAGTTTATACTCGTGGACAGGGAGGTGGTCACCAATGAGATGGACAACAAAGCAATTTGCCATGGTGACAGGTGTCAGTGTGCGTACGCTACACTATTATAACGATATTGGATTGCTGAAACCAGCTTTTACGGACGAGCAGAACGGATACCGCTTTTATGATGGGATATCCTACGGTCGGATGAAAGAGATTATGTTTTATCAGGAGTTTGGTCTTACGCTGGACCGTATTTGTGAGATGTTATCCACATCCGAACAGGAAAAACGCGCGGTACTGCTCGAACAAAAAGCAAAACTTCTTGCAAAAAAGGAGCGGTTGGAGAAATTACTCTCGCTGTCAGAACAGATTGAACAGGGGGATAAGATGGAAAAAATCGTGGACAGCTTTGTGAAAGAAACGGCTACGCTCGACGCTGGAATTGTTGCGTTTTATGACCTCTTTGCAGAAGCAGACAGAATTCTGGAACACGATACGGTTCACGAGGAACTTGTACTGCTTAAAACCGCAAAAGGCAATATCTACCATATGTTCCAGAATAGGTCCACCTACGAGCCGATGAAAGATATTGCCTTTATGGATAGATTGGTGGCGGAGAACGACACGCACACCAAATATCTACTGGTACTGATAAATCCCAAAGCGGACACAATGTTATTACAAGATATGGGGGAGCAGTATTACCCAGAGATGCCAGGGTGGTGCCTACGGCGTGGACTGTTGGAACTCGCACCAGAAAATAAGGATACGCTTCTGCTGTTATCAGCAGGAGAGATATTCAATATAAGACCTTTGAATAGTATTCAACCACCGCAAACAGGATTGGATGCCGAGTGGAAGCGCATCTGCGCGCTACGAGGAATAGCGGACTAAAAAATATAGAAAAACTGCGTTCACCGAGGAAATTTCTGGTAAACGCAGTCTTCTTTTTGTGTTACAGCGTTAGGAACGGCTGTTTTCGCCGTCGGTGAGAATCCCATCCGTGTCGTGGACACGCGCATTGGAAATCATCTGTTGAAAGCTGGTCGCATCGGCATTGTTGCCAGTTGCATTACTGCCTGTGCCGTTGTTCCCGTTGGCACTACTACCCGTGCCGTTGGTGTGGTTGTTGGCATTGCTGTTGTTGCCAGTGTTGTTCTGATTGTTACCACCCAACAGGTCATCTACAGCGTTCCCCATGTCGTCCATAGCGTTGTCCAGATTGTTGCCGATTCCGCTGTTTCCGTTGGTACCGCTGTTACCGCCCATGTTGTTGCCACCCATGTTGCTACCGCCCATGTTATTACCGCTGTTGTTGCCGTTGTTCATGGTACTATTGCCACCGTTGTTGCTCGTACCGCCAGAGTTACCGGGGCGTTCGGGCGTGGTCGTGCCAGTGCTGGATTGTGACCCTCCGTTCTGCGTTGTGCCAGTGGAGCCGTTGTTGGTGGCGTTGCGGTCTGTACAGCCACAGGCCACCAGAGAGGCCACTAATACAGCTGTCAGAAGCATCGTTGCAAGTTTCTTCATCCGCTCTTCCTCCTTCATCAAATTTTGCGCGAAAATTGCGCCGATGCTAGTATTTGCGCTTGCCACCGTTTTACCACTGGCGATTTTTTCAAAATGATACCGTCATATTTGCGGTATGGATGCAGATACTATCTCCAAAACAAGGGGAGGAAAGCATGGAACGACTGAGCGGAAATTTACAGACAGACCGACAGGAATTGGATAACTTGTTGGGTGTCGGGGTGAATTATGATGTGATAAACCGTGATATCGAGATTGGAGGGCGACAGGGACGGCTCTATGTCATCGATGGATACGGCGACGACGGCGTGATAGAGCGCACAATATCCTTTCTGTTGGGGGAAGGGGCACTGTTGGCGACAAAGGCACAGACGATGCAGGAGCTGACCGACCGCTGTATTAGCTTTTGTGAAGTGAACTGCGAGAGCCAAATCGACCAGATTGTAACAGGCATTTTTCTTGGCAAAACCGCGTTGGTGTTGGACGGCTTTTCCCAGTGCGTTCTGATT
>JAZRID010000017.1:0-13502 GCA_045645125.1 Oscillospiraceae bacterium
GGTTGAATATAGATGCGTGTATCCAGCGAAGTCACTAAATCTAAGGTGTCATGTCCTTGCAGTATCACATCTTGAATCATCAAGTTTTCAGCGCAATAATTGGTTTAGAGGTTGAGAGAAACAACCTGATTAAAAACTGAAAGGACATTTGAATTATGTGTATGAGATACTTGATTAACCGTGAGGACTTGGGCAAGAGAACTACTGGCTTTATTTTCTATGATGCAGACACTAAGGGGTTTATGGGTCTGACTGAGACGAAGATCAAGGACACCCTGTCTAAGGGTGATCGGCTGTATGGTCTGGTGTTGGATGCTGATGGCAACATTGCCATGGACGCAGATGGTTTCCACACAACCAATTACATGGTGAGGTCTGGCATTAACAACCTGTCCCCTGCTGTTGAAAGTGACTGCCCTGCCAATTTGATGTATGTGGTAGTTGGTATGCGTAAGGCAGAGGGCAGTGAGAATATTTATGAGGTCGTAAACAGTAGATATGCTCGACTGGAGATGCCCGAGGGCAAGGTAAAGATGCTCTGTGAGTTTGGAGCTGTGGGGGGTGTGTACATGGATGGAAACGAGCTGAAGGTCTGTGATGGGGTGATGGTGACGGAGGGCACCACGGGAGCCACAGAGAGAAATAAGGGTGGATCCAAGGGTAAGAGCGAGGGGGCGGTCTGATGACTGACCCCTTGATGATTTTTATAGCAGGTTTTGTGTTATGTAGCATATTGATTGCATTGTACCTACTGTATCGGTTAATTGATATACTGGCTAAATTTGTGTCAATTTTGCAGAATGAGTTCAATGACGAGTAAAAAAGTAGGTAGTCTAAGAAATTAGGCTACCTACTACGATTTTTATATAGAAATTTGTATGGGAGTAACTGAATAGAAAATTTATTGGCGTGAAACAAAGCATTTATGTATGTGTAGTAGATTTTAAGAAAGGAAAAATTTACTATGTGTACACAGCAGAAAGAAACAGGTTTGACACCAGAAGAAGCCGGGACACTGGTCGGTTGCAGTGCCTACACTATCAAAGAGTTGGCTAGGTGTAAAAAGATTCCTTTTTATAAGGTTGGAGCAAGATATATGTTTACAAGGTCTGCACTTATGAAGTGGATTACGGATCAAGAGCAAGGAAATTATAGCGAAGGAGGAACTGGAGATGGCAAGTATTAAGGATTTAGGCGGAGGACGATACAGAGTATTTATCTGCAACGGATTTAAGGCAGATGGAAAGGTAAACCGAACCACTAAGGTGATCTCTGCGAAGTCTTTGCATGATGCAGAGAAACAGGCTCAGGCTTTGGAAGTGGATTTTAAAAGAGGTCAGCAGATACAGTTTAGTAATGCGCCTACTTTTTCTGAATTGGTTGATAAATGGCGTGAATTAAAGAAGGAGAAGATTGGCTATAAGACACAGGATAGATACGAGGGATTTTTGAAAAGTTTCATGCTTCCCTATTTTGGTCGCATGAAGCTTCGGGAAATAAAGGCCTTACATATTGAGGAATATCTAAATACGCTGACGAAGGATGGTGTTCGCCTAGATGGAAAGTCTGGTGGATATAGTGAAAAGACAATCCGGCAGCATTATATGTTCATACAGACTTTGTTTAATCTGGCGGTTAAATGGGATATGCTAGATTTTAACCCTTGTATTAAAGTGGATACTCCCACCGTGACAAAAACGGAGGCAGAGTATTACGAGGAAGAGGAAATAGCACAACTATTGAACTGTTTAGATGTGGTATGTGCGCAGACGATTTCAAAGTTTAGCAAGAAATATGACCTACTCCCTCCAGATGAAGCACATCGTCGTCAACAGGTCAGGATTTTTAATGATATACAACATAAAATGTATATTTGGCTTGCTCTGGCTGGTGCTTTTCGGCGCAGTGAGTTGATTGGATTGACGGTGCAGGCTATTGACTTTAGGCGTAATCAAATTAAGATTATGCAGACAGGGCATTATATTCCTAAGAGGGGACTTTATACAAAGTCAACACTTAAAAATGGCTTGCCGAGTAAAACGGTGGATATGCCCGAAGTTGTTATGGATCAACTACGGGAATATTTGAAATTCCGTCAAAGTTTATTCGATCTGATGGAATGGGAAGATACAGGTTTTGTGTTCATTTCTCTGGAGGATGGAAAGGTTACAACTGCAGGTAGTCAAATGATGCCTGATGTAATAAGCTCATGGTTTGAGAGCTTTCTCAAGAAATACAAGTTACATAAAATAACCTTACATGAAGTTCGTCATACGAGCATTAGCTACCTGATCAATAAAGGTGTTAATGTTAAGATGGTGGCAGATAGGGCAGGTCATCAGAATACACGAACAACAGAGGAAATATATGCCCATATCTATGCAAAAACAAAACAGGCAACAGCTAATGAATATAATGATCTGTTTAATAGGCAAAGTGAAAAAAGAGAAAATAAATAAGAAATGGTGTGGAATTGGGTGGGAAAAAGAGTTTCTCACTCAATTCTCACTTTTGATATAAAGGGTTATGGATAGAGTGAATAAAAGTTACGACATTATGAATTTAATGAAAGAACAGTTGTGAATATTGGTGAATTTCCGGATATTTCCATTATTTCTCATAACCCGGAGGCCGCAGGTTCGAGTCCTGCCGCCGCAACCATAAAAGACCTGAAGTCGAAAGATTTCGGGTCTTTTCCTTTTGTTTTGAAACAAGGAAGTAAACCAAAAAAGGGGAACGGCTATGAAGTATCCTGTGGATAAAGAAGCATTCAGTGTATTTATTGAAGAAAATAAACTATTTGAACTGGCAAGAAAATATCTGCGTAAATATTTAAAAAGCTGGTACGAAGATGAACCAGAGCGGTTTGTGGAAGATTTTGGGGCAGATTTCCAAACTGTGATGCAAACCTATCGCTTTGAAAATGCCATAGTGTCATTCAACAAAAATTTCAACTTTGAACCGCCAATGGACACCATTTCCTGCCAAATCACAATATATGATGCGGAGGACGACTATTTTACGACTTACAAAATAGTATTCGATTATGAGTTGAGTCTAATTGACGATATGCTGTTTAACCACTAAAATTGCGAGGGATGGCCGCCAGTTTCGGTAGCCATCCCTTATTTCGATATAGAACTAATTTGTTGTTCCCCCGTTAGCTTTCGGAAGCATACGGCGTTTGTCTGAGGGTACGCAAAGACATCCAGTGTATCGGTTCTTCGATGCCCAACTGTTGCACACAGGCAGAAAAGTTCTGCTCGCTGTAGGGACCAAAGACTTCTCCCGATGTCACAGACACAATGTAGAAGTTGGGATTGGATTTGTTGATTTTTTGGTCATAATCCTCTGGCACATCTGCCTGTTTTGCGAAAATATAGGTATCGGTGTATCCAACTTCAAAGACATAGGTGGGAATCACTATGTCAGCACCCGAACTGTCTTCCTCGCGCAGAGCGATTCCAATGTTCCTTGCGCTCATCTGCCATATCTCGTAATTCCCGGGAAGACTATCGACATCCCATGCCTGCAGACCACCCATTCCACCAACAACGAAAAAGCCAAGACACAAGGAAAGAGGGGTCAAAATCGCTACCAAAACAATGCAAACTGCGACGAGTGTCGCATACAGTTTTTTAGCAATCTTCTTGCGGAATAGGACAATCAGGAGCAGTGCAACTACCGTGATGGGCAGTAATGCTATAATTGCTGGAATCATTTCCATACCCCTTTCTGTATTCTAATATATCTCCGGGTTGGCAGTCTAATGCTTCGCACAACCTTATTAAGGTGGATATTTTAAGAGCTTTTGCTTTTCCATTTTTCAAAACGGATACATTTGCAATGGTAATCCCAACTTTTTCAGAAAGCTCTGTTACGCTCATTTTTCTTTTAGCAAGCATTACATCAATGTTAAAAATAATTTCTCCGTCCATTGAAACCTCCCTATATGGTCCAATCGCTTTGCTCTTGTAAGGCGGAAGCTTTTTTTACTAAATGGGATAATACCGCAGAAGCTACTGCTACTGCAACACCTACAAATTCGATTACAAATGATGCAAGTAGCACACCGGGATGGCTCATATTAAGAAGAAGCAAAACAATATTTCCAACGAAAAAGAAACCGGCATCGGTAGCAGAGAGCGTAGAAATTGATTTTAGGAAAGAAGCATTTTGCTCCGTAAAAGATAGGTCCCTTCCAATATTGGCTGATATTTTCCAAGCGAAATATAGCACCAGAAAACAAGGGATGCCCGATACCCAAATAAATAGAAGCCAAGGCCAAAAACAATTAGAAAATGCAGGATAGTCTGCCCGTAAGCGCAAGCCGTACATAGGGATGACGAAACAATACATAATCAATCCACAGATGCCAACGCCAAGTAGAATCAGTTGTAACCATTTTGAAAGATGTTTTTGTTCCATACCAATAAACCTCCTGTATTCGTTGCGATTAGTGTAGCACCCTCTATGAAAAATGTCAATAATAATTTATCGTATTGCGATAAATTTAATTTGTAACACGATATATATAGTCCCCTATAGCAGGTGAATTGCTCTGCGGTGTTTGTTGCATAAAGGTTGACATCTGTAGACCAAAGTGGTACAGTGGTATTGGAGGTGATTTTCTATGAAAAAGAACATCGGTATATTTCTTGCGCTTGCCCTGCTTATAACATCTATCATTTCTGTACCAGTCCACGCGAAAGAGAACGAGGTTCGTGTCAAAATTGCGCCGTTCTACACCCAAATACAAGATGTCAGTGTAGATAACCGCTATGTGGAGTACCCACTCATCACCTACAAGGACATTACCTATTTCCCCATGACCTACAATTTGTGCGCGTTTTTGGGGCTTAGGTCGGGATTTGATGCCGAAAAGGGACTGTATATCACCAGTATCCCTTGTGGTTATGAGTCCGACGCGCCCTTGTTCGGTGGCGAAGCGGTCAACAGCCTAAGTGCCTCTTACACGGCCGTCATTCCCACCTATCCCGTCTATCTGAATGGACAACTGATTGACAACACCAAGGAGGCATATCCCCTGCTGAACTTCCGTAATATCACCTATTTCCCGATGACTTGGCACTTTGCCTATGAGGAACTTTGCTTTGATATTACTTGGTCGGATGAGGACTACGCCTTTTATCTCGAAAAAGGGAATCCTGTCAACGATGCCTTTGTCTATGCCGCAGACGAGAACCATCTGTATTTCATGGACCAAATCAATAGTTACGAGGTGACTAAGAACGAGTACGGCGGTAATCACTATACGCTGACGGATACCTATTACCACAATTTCAGCTTTGATTTGGAAACCGAGGTTATGACGCGGTTGCCCGACACAGAGGAATCTGTACGCTACGGAGAAACACTCATCCGAACACACGGGGAACTGGAGGGCACACGCTTTACGCCTACCTACAAGGACGGTGCGTTCTATCTTGATGACGAGCTTCTTCTGACCGTGGAAATCTCTGCTGATGCGCTTGCGTCCTACGGCACGATATTTGACCTTGGTGCATCCTCTCTGATTTACTTAAATGCGTATACCAACAATTCTCCGCCTCCCTATACTGGCCACAGTGAGTATCTTTTTGTGAAGGACGCATCGGGGATTCGCTCCCTCGCTTGGGACACACGGAACAACTTCTCCGGCGTGTATGCTGACGAAAACGGTGGGTATTATATCGCATCGTCCGGCTATTCTCCCGGCAATATGGCGCGTTGGTCCAATTCCTTCTCAGATGTCTATTATTTTGTCCCCCAGACGGATACTTTCACCAGTCTGGTTTCTGTTTACGGTGACACCTTTAATTCCATTCGTGCGTTGGGATCCTCCGACGGCAAACTCTATCTGGAAGCTATCTATTTCGCAGATGCGGATAAGAGTGACATCAGCGTTTCTGTCTATGACACGCCCATCAGCGTAGTGGAAAGCGGATTTTATACCCTTGACCTCTCCGATGGTACGCTGGAAAAAATCTATCCTTTCATCAACGGTGAGGTGTACTTTGCGCCCAATGGTATGCTGTATATCAGTGCTGACTATGCCAGAGAAAAACGCCTGATTAACCTCGCGACGGGCAAGATTATCCTATTTGAGTAAAATTGATTCTGTTTGTTTCTAAACCGCGAGGGATGACCGCCGATTTTGGTAGCCATCCCTCGTTTTTTATGTCGGTAGGATATGACGATTACGGTATTTTGCAGTATCGCTTATGCCAACAGCTGTGCGGTGGTTTCGTCCTCGTACTGTCTGGTATACAGCTCGAAGTAGTACCCCTGTTTGTGGAGCAACTGGGTATGGGTTCCCTGCTCCACGATTTTACCGTTTTTGACCACGAGAATGACATCAGCATTGCGGACGGTGGACAGGCGATGGGCAATCATCAGCGAGGTGCGTCCTGCCGTGACGCGCTCCATCGCCTCTTGAATCCGCGCCTCCGTCATAGTATCGACCGAGGCGGTCGCCTCATCAAGAATCAGAATCCGTGGGTCAGCAAGCACGGCACGGGCGAACGAGATAAGCTGTTTCTCGCCAGTAGAGAGCAAATCACCGCCCTCGCCTACATCGGTATCCAGTCCCTTCTCCAGATGGGCGATGACATCCTCGGCGGACACGGCGCGGATGGCGTTCCAAATCTCCTCCTCGGTGGCATCGCTCTTGCCCATGAGTAGATTGTCGCGCACCGTACCCGAAAACAGGTGGGGCGTTTGCAGGACATAGCCGATGGCAGAGTGTAGCCAAAGTTGGGAACGCTCTCGCGCATCGCGTCCATCAATCAGAACTTGTCCCTTGGTCGGCTCATAGAAGCGACACACCAGATTGACCAGTGTGGACTTTCCTGCGCCTGTTTCGCCTACAATCGCCAGATGTGTACCAAACGGCACTTGGAGCGAGAAGTTTTCCAACACCGTTTCATCGCCGTCGGGGTACTGGAAAGTTACATTCTTAAATTCAATATCGCCTTTCAGCTCCTCCCAATTGTCTCGCTTGGGGTCAAAGCTATCGCCATATTTTGCAACGACTGTGGGGGTATCCATCACATCAGACTGCACCGCCAACAGGTTGGTAAAACGCTCGATGTTGACCTGTGTAGTAATCAAGTCGGACACGATATCGACCAACCAGCGCAGGGGTTCCATCATGCCCTGTGCGTAGGACATAAACACGGAGAAAGTGCCCATCTCGTCGGCGGCGATATAACCACCCTTCCAAAGCACGATAGCGAGTGCGATACTGCTGGCAAGGCTCATCGTACCGGCGAACATACCGCGCAGACGCGAGGCCTGTACGGTCTTACGGCGCATTGTTTCCGTTTCCTCCGTAAACCGCTGTTCCATTTTCTCCTCGATGGCGAGGGATTTAATCGTTTTCGCGCCTGTAATCCCCTCGTTAAAGTTGCCTGTAATACGGGAGTTCACCTCGCGCACCTCGCGGTTCACCTTGATTAACTTCTTTTGGAAGATGGCATAGAGAACCACAAACAGGGGGAGAATGGAAAGAACCATCAGTGCCAGTTTGAAGTTCATCACGAGCATCATCACAATAGCACCCAACAGGTACGACACGCGCCAAATACAGTCTACCAGTGTCCAACTGACCAGACCGCCAATACGAGAAGTGTCGCTCATCAGACGCGCATGGATATATCCCACGCTGTTCTGGTTAAAGTAGGAGAACGAGAGCGTCTGTAAGTGGCGGAAACCAGTCTGGCGCAGTTCACGGTTCACACGCATTTCCACGATAGTGGCCAAGGCGCAGGAGATATAGTTGGACACAGCGGCGGCGAGAATGGTAGCGAGATAGAGAAAGACAAAGAGGACGACGGTGTCGAACACTTTCTCTGCAATGTAGTGGTCGAGTGCGTACCGCTGAAACTGGGGAATGATAATATCGGTTGCACTACCTGCCAGTCCGAACAGGACCATGAGCAGGATTTCTTTTTTAACAGATTTCAGGAACGGAAGAATCCGACCGATTCCGAAAAATTTCAGATGCTTGGTGGATGGTTCTTTCATACAGCGTTCACCTCCTGGGAACCACTCTGTGTTTCGTAAATCTTTTGATAGATACCGCCTGCGTTTTTGAGCTGTTCATGTGTCCCCTGCTCCGCGATACGGCCACGGTCGAGGACAATGATATTGTCGGCGGCGGACAGTGTGGTGATACGGTGAGAAATCAGAATCACACTGGCTTTTCCGAACCGCTCCCGAATGGCACGGCGCACTTTCGCATCGGTTTCGGTGTCAACTGCGGAGAGAGAGTCATCAAAGATTAAGATGGGGGTGTCCGTGGTCAATGTACGGGCAATGGCGGCGCGCTGTTTCTGTCCGCCAGACAGGGTCACGCCTCGCTCACCGACCATCGTTTCATACCCTGCGGTAAACGAGGTAATGGTATCGTCCAAGGACGCAGCTCTTGCCGCCTCGCGCACGCTTTCCATGTCTAGGACAGGGGAAACAATGCCGATATTCTCCGCAATGGTGCGCGAGAACAGATACGGCTCCTGCAACACCATACCGATGTTACGGCGCAGATGTGCGGTTTTAATCTTGCGAATATCCGTACCGCCGATGGTGATACTGCCCTCTGTGAGTGGGTACAGCTTGTCCAACAGGAGCATCAAAGTCGATTTACCACTGCCTGTACCGCCGAGGATACCCAGTGTTGTACCAGCTTTCACGGTAAAAGAGATGTCGTGGAGAATCTCAGGTGCGTTTTCATACGCAAAGGATACATGGTCGAAGCAGATATCGCCGTCCATGGGAACATCTACGGCATCGCTCTCGTCCTGTTCGATGGGGGAATTCATAATGTAGAATACGCGGTCGATGGACACACCTGCCTTGCTAAGTTCGGAAATCATTCTGCCGAGCATACGGATGGGCCAGACGAGTTGGGCATTGTAGGAGATGAAAGCGATGTACTCACCCTCGGTCAGACTGCCGTTGACGCAGAAGTATGCACCAAAGACCACCACGAGCATGACCTGTATCCCCGAAAAGATATCCGATACGCTCCAGAAGCGTGACATAATTTTCGCCATATTCTCCCACAGACCAGTGTAGTGGTTGTTTTGTTTCTCGAATTTATCGACCTCGGAGCGTTCCCGACCGAAGGCGCGTACCACGCGTACACCTGTGAGATTCTCCTGTGCCATAGCGGAGAGTTTGCCCTCGTTCTCATCGCATTCCATAAATCCATCGTGGATTTTCTTGTGGAAGTGGAACGAGTATGCGATGATAGCAGGGGCAGGAATCAGCGCAATCAGCGTCAACAGGGGGTGCATGGAGCACATAAAGGTGATGGACAGAATCAGCAAAATCACGATACGGAAAATGCTCGTCAGCTGTTCGGACAGGAAGTTTTTCATCGTTTCGATGTCCGAGGTACAGCGTTGGATAATGTCGCCCGTCTTATTTTTCATATGCCACGCGAACGGTAGGCGCGCAATGCGTGAAAATAGGCTGTCGCGCATGGTTTTGACCAGCGTTTCCGAGGCCTTGGTGTTGTACACGCGGAAGGTATACTGTGACACGACTTGAAAGACGGCAACAAAGATGATGGCGAGTGCCAGTATCCAGAGGTGTTCGCCCAGATAGGCGAACCCACCGACACGCGCCACGAGGTCCATGACAAAGGGGGGAAAATCTCCCTCCTTTCCACCGATGGCGCAGTCCACGGCGGCGCGGATAATCTGTGGTTGAAGCATATCCGCCAGTGCGGTTACAGCGGCGGAGAGAATAGTCGCCAGAAAGAACCGCTTAGACCCCTTGAGAAACCGCCAGAGCAGGGCAAGTTTCTCTTTTTGTTGGGGATTGGTTGCAGTAGAACGCATACAATGTTCTCCATTTCTTCAGAGAGTTCTCTGATATATTTCTTGTTCCACGGCCGTGAGATTTCCGAGGAAAAGATGCAAAAAAGGGCTAAAAAGACGCAAAAAGGGTGCAGACCGAAGCCTGCACCCCTGCAAAGACACAATAAGCAATTAACGATAGACAGAAAAAGCCTATACTGTGTGCAAAGGAGCGAAGCATCCGAACATTCTGTTGTTGTTAAAGAAAACCTGCATAGTCATGGAAGTGCGCTCCTTTCTTTCAAAATTCTGGGGTCATCATAGCACCGAAAACAAAAAATGTCAAGGACGATCTCTTTGATTTGACAAATTTTAACTTTCGGCATACGATAAACAGTATAAAAAATAAGACCGTGAGGTGATACTGATGAAGCGAGTGTTTCTCCGTTGTGAGGAAAATACTTATGAGAACTATCGACTGGCATTACAGGCGTGTGGTGTGATAGCGGTGTGTTCGTTAGACCTGACGCTGGCACAGGACTGCGACGGACTGCTTCTCCTTGGCGGTGGCGATGCCGACCCGATGCTGTATGGACAGGAAAATCGGGGCAGTAACCCACCCGACCCCCTACGCGACAGGGACGAATTGGCACTGATACAACAGTTTCTGGCGCAGGATAAGCCGATATTGGGTATCTGTCGCGGACACCAGATGCTCAATATTGCGCTGGGTGGTACATTGATTCAAGACCTCCCCGATGCGCGCCACCGTCACGACACGGAAACAGACACCGACCGTATCCACCATGTCAAAACGCTCCATCCCCTGCTGTCCGACCTGTACGGGAAGAGTTTTGTGTCCAACAGCAGTCACCATCAGGCGGTGGATAGACTGGGGACAGGGCTGTACCCCACTTGTGTCAGTGAGGACGGAGTTATTGAAGGTATCGTACATAAAAACGGCAAAGTGTTTGGGGTGCAGTTCCACCCGGAGCGCATGGCGTTTGCCCTCCGCCGTCCAGATACCGCCGACGGCGCACCGATTTTTCACTACTTTGTTTCCCTGCTGTAAGAAAAAAAGCTCCCCTTCACAGGGGAGCCTTATTTTGTTTTACTCTTCGTCCTCGGTTTCCTCTTGGGGGTCATGCAGGACGCGCAGCTTGGTAACACGGAACTCGTCAATTTCCTCGACGGTAATCACATAGTCGCGGTAGCGGAAGGACTGTCCCTCGTCGGGGTAATCGCCCATGACCTCGGTTGCCCAACCGCCGACGGTGGTAATATGGTCCTCCAACTCCTCGTCCTCGATTTCAATATGCGCCAAGAAGTCGCTTAACATCATACTACCGTCCATCGTGAAGCCGTTCTCGGTTTCCTCGGTGATGTCGGGGTCAATTTCGTCGGTTTCATCCCAGATATCACCGACCAATTCTTCGAGAATATCTTCCATTGTGACGATACCGAGAGTTCCACCATAGTCGTCGGTGACAACAGCAATATGATTTTTATGCTGGCGCAACTGCTCCAGAACGGCGGGCAATTTTTTGGTCTGCGGTACAAATTCCACATCGGTAATCAAATTGCCGATGTTCGGCTTCTGTCCATCCATCAATTCACGCAACAGGTGGTTGACTTGCAAAATACCGATGATATTGTCCACACTGTTGTCATAGATGGGGATACGCGAATAGCGGGATTCCAATGCCGCCGCGATAATCTCGTCGGGGTCGTCATTGATATCCAGTGCAAGCATATCGACACGGTGCGTAATAATTTCACGCACTTCGGTTTCATCGAACTCGATAGCGGACTGTAACAATTCACTGCAATCCTCGTCGATAACACCCTCCTCCTCAACGGTTTCGATGATGGAGGCGAGGTCCTCGATGGTAATCCCATCGTCGTGCTGTCCACCACCCCACAGGCGCGAGAGTACAGCAATCATCTTCATAAAGAGATAGACCAGCGGACTGGTGACAATCATCATCAGACGCAACAGCGGTGCAGTAGCTGGTGCGTAGGTGTCGCAAAACTGCTTGGCGAGCTGTTTGGGGAGAATTTCACCGAAAATCAACAGCAGGACGGTCATAATACCCGTGGCAATAGCCACACCTGCGTCACCGACCAGGGACATGGCAATCACGGTCGCGACCGAGGAGGACGCGATATTGACTAGATTGTTTCCAATCAAAATGGTACAGAGGGCCTTGTCGTAGTGTTCACTGATTTCTAGTGCCCACTTAGCACGAACGCCCCCCTCCTCCGCACTGCGTTTTAGACGGGTTTTGTTGACCGAGGCAAACGCAATCTCTGTGGAGGAAAAAAATGCCGAGCCAATCAGCAGAAAGGCAATCAATACATATGGCATCATACGCCCTCACCCCCTGTCAAAGCATCGGTGGTATCGACCTGACCGACATCGTCCTCGTCCATGATTTCGCCTACCAATTCTTCGAGGATATCTTCGACGGTGATAATACCGATGACGCGGCCGGCATCGTCCGCCACGGCGCACATATGGGTGCGCGACTGGGTCATTTCGTCCAACAGGTCGTCAATCAGCTTGCTTCCCTGTACACGGACGGTCTTGCGAGTGAGTTGGTGCAACCGCAGTTTCTTACCGCCGGACAGGGATTCACGAATATAGGTGCGGATGTCGAGGATACCCACGATGTTGTCGGGGGTGCCGAGATACACGGGCAGACGGGAGTGTTTGTGTTCGCGGATGATGCGCCGTACCTCCTCGTCACTCATGGTCAGTTCTACGCCAACCATCTGGTCGAGGGGTGTCATCACCTGTTGTACGGTGCGGTTGTCAAAATCAAGCGCGGAGCGCAACAGGGCACTGCGCCGCTTGCCCTCTGGCTCGCTCTCATTCTCCGCCAAGGTGTCGATGAGGTACGCCAATTCGTCCTCGGTGACGGTCGGCTCCTGTTTGTTCGGCAGGATTTTAGTAATAATCGCAGAGAGGGTATCAAAAAATACAGAAATAGGAGTCATCAACAACATCAGCCAGTAGAGCGAGTTGGCGAACAGGAGTGCCATCGTTTCTGGCTTGTCCTTGGCGAACTGCTTGGGAATCATTTCCGACACCAGAAAAACGACCACCGTGGTTACGATGGTAGAGTAGACGGTGTACCCCTCGCCCCAGAGCTTCGTGACGAGATAGGTGGCGATGGAGGCGGTGCCGATGTGCATGATGTTGTTGCCGATAAGTAGCGTAGACAGAGCCTTGTTAAAGTGGTCAAGGATGTACTGTGCGCGGACGGCGCGTGGCTCGCCATTTTCTGCGCGCTGTTTGATACGCAGTGCGTTGACAGAGGCGAACGCCGTTTCGGAGGCGGCGAAATAGCCACCGCCAATGATTAAGAACAGTAATACTATAAAAAGTATTCCAGTATCGGTTTCCATAATAGGAATGGACTCCTTCCTTTTGGTCAGTATAGTGTTCTATATCATACCAGTAACGCGCATATTTGTCAATGCTGTGCAAAAAGACGCTCAATTTATAAATCTGTAGGTATTACAATGATGTGTGACAGATGAAAATAAAAGTAGCGAATAGAGTTGGCCTGTGGTACGGTTGAGTTGTCCAGACAAAACCGAAAGGCAGGTGCCAACACTATTCGCTATGGATAAGATAACACAAACCATGCGGTATCGGCAATCCCTAATTTTGTACGCGCAGAAGCACGG
>JAZRID010000018.1:0-1966 GCA_045645125.1 Oscillospiraceae bacterium
AGCAGGGTATCCCGTCGAGGAGCTGACCGCCACCAATGAGCAGATTCTTGCCCTGTGCAGAGAGAAGCAAGAATACCTCGATATGAATTATGCCTGTTTTATCGCACCGTATACAGACGAGGCGACCATTCCCGTGGTGAAAGCCATCGCGGTTGACTTCTATAACACGCTGCCACAGGAGGAACGCACCGACCTGATGCGCCAGTACTCCCATACGCAGTACGGGGCATATTTGACCGATTACCTGCATACATACGGCGTGGACGATTACACCCACTCCGATTTGGAGAATATTTCGGTCTATCCCTGCGGTGGAAAAATGCGTCTGGCGTGGGAGGATACCTATGCAAAATTCTATGTCTTTGCCGGCTATGAGATGCGCTACAAGACCACATATGACGGCGTTGAAATCGACCCCACCAACGACAGCTACTACTATTTCCGCAGAATGGTCACGGACTTCCATCGGGAGGGGGAAGTGATGGACAATCTCGTGGGACGCTTGGAAACCGAGGAATTGCGCGCGGTCAAATGCCATGTCCTGTTTGAGAACAACTATAATAGTCTCGTTTCCTCTGGTGCGTATTCCATGCAGGATGGCTACATTCGCCTGTACAGCACCTCCGCCTACGCCCACGAATATGTCCACTATGTCACACGCGACTATATGTCCTCCATTCTCGAACTGAGCCAACACAGATGGCGCGGTGAGGCGATGGCGAATTTCTGCTCGATGCGCCCAGGTGTGGGAGATGGTGCGGCATATGAGGAGATTTTCCAGACACGCGATGCCATCCCCAGCCTACTGGCATGGATTGCGATGGTGGAGGACCATCTGGGTCGCCCCATTGCAGTATCCGACCTGGTCTACCTCGTACACGCCAGTATCGTCGCAGGAGATTTGTATTCCAGTCTGGATGGCAGTGGTACATTTGCCCCGACCAGTTTCTCCAATTACCTCGCAGATTTGGTGGGGGAGGAGCAGGCGTTGGATGCACTGTACCACAATACACCAGAGGAGACCTTCGGAAAGAGTTGGACGACGCTCCAAAACGAGTGGAAAGCGTGGCTCAACCGTGAGTTTTCTTGGGTCTATGCGTACATGACGGACGAAGCTTAACTATAGATACGAAAAGGGAGTGTTGTCGGTTCTGTGCAACACTCCCTTGCTTTCACTATTTGTTATTTACTGAATGTTTCGCCTATCGTCTGCATCTGTTCGGCGGTAGGCTCCCAGTCGAGAAAAATCTCAACCAACCGCCCCTCATAGCAGAGCAGGTAGTGCAACATCGGCGTTTCTCTGACCAGTTGGTAGGCCTCGACAGCTCCCCACGGGGTCGGGTCGATGGACTGATATTGAACATTGTGTGGCAAGCGTACATCGCCCTTGGGGTCGTATTTCTCCAACAGGGCATCCCGACACAGTGCATAGAGGAACGGCATTTTGACTGTGACCAGATTGTATTCCAGAGAGGGAATGTTTGTCGCACGCTCGTCATCCCATCTGGGGTGTTGATAGGCGCGCAACACGGCGAGGAAGATACTCTCCTCGGTTTCGCCCTCGCGCACAAACCCGTCATAGTCGGTTTCGATGAGGTCCTCCAGCGTGAGGGGGAGTGCGTCTTGGTGGAGCGTATAGGTGACACCCTGATACACATAGGTTTCCTCGTCGTTACCAAACATCTTGCTGTCCATCGCCTGTAGTGTGCTATGTACCACAATTCCCATCATTGCAATGGCAAGAATCACATCCACAACCAGTGTGATGGTAAAATTCATCTTGCGTGAAACTTTTTTACGCTTTAGCAGATGCTTGACGGCATTGACCAGGAGAATCAAAGCGATGGTGTACCCAAATGACAGCACCAACAACCAACGAAGCACGGTAGAGCCACCGAGGAAACACCAACAGAGCAATCCTGCGAGGAGTAGCACCACGAGGGCGATACGCTGTAGGACAGCGGTG
>JAZRID010000019.1:0-6188 GCA_045645125.1 Oscillospiraceae bacterium
TAGAAAGTTGCCTTTCCGTTGTTCACCATCTCGCGGATGTGTTCTTCATCCGTCACCTGTGCAATCAATCCACGGGCGACCAATTCTTCGTACAGTTGCATACAGTATTCTCCTTATTCTTTATTTCTTACACTTACATTACATAATATAAATAGTATTATAACGCTGTGCGGTAGGCTTCCGCCGAGGCAATCAATTCCTCTGCACCAGCCAACATGGCATCGGTAATCTTCTCGCCACCAGTCAAACGCGCCAGTTCCTCACAGCGACGCGGTCGGTCTAATTCCTCGACACGGGTAAAGGTGCGACCGCCACGCTCCCCTTTCTCCACGACAAAATGGACATCGGCCATAGCCGCCAGTTGCGGGAGATGGGTCACACACAGTACTTGCTTTTTCCGACTGACCTGCGCGAGTTTTTCCGCCACTTTCTGTGCGGCGCGTCCACTCACACCAGTATCCACTTCATCAAATACCAGCGTGCCAATTTCCTCGTTCTCGGCTAGTACATTTTTCAACGCCAACATAATGCGCGCCAGCTCACCGCCAGAGGCGACACGGTGAATCGGGCGCAGTTCTTCCCCGACATTCGCAGACATCAGAAAGCGAACGGCATCGATTCCCGTAGCATCTGGTTCTTTTTCCGCAAAGGAGATAGAGAAGCGCACTTTCGGCATGGCGAGCTGTCGCAGTTCATCTTGAATCCGTTCCTCCAACTCCTTCGCCGCGCTTTTCCGCAGTTCGGAGAGTTGGCGTGCCTGTGAAAGAACGGCAGTATGTTTGCCCTCCCACTCCTTTTCCAAACGGAGTACAATATCCGCTGAAAAAGTGATTTGATCGAGTTCCTCTCGGCACTTCTCCAAGTAGTCGAGCATATCCTCCACCGTGGCACCATACTTCTTTTTCAGACGATACAGGCGGTCGGCACGGCTCTCCAGTTCATCCAACTCGTGCGGAGAAAACTCCATCGCATTCTGCATATCGCGCAAAGTTTCCGCAATATCATAGGCTTCGGATTGCACCGCCTCCAAACGGTTGTACAGCGCAGAGAACTGTTCGCCCAGTGTCTTGGCACTGCCGAGTGCCCCTACCGCTTCACGCAATCCACTCACTGCACCACCACCGTCGTCGCCACCGCTTAAACTCCACAGCGCACCTTGGATAGCACCCATATAGCGTTCGCTGTTGCGGAGGAACATTCTCCGTTCCTGTAGCTTCTCGTCCTCGCCTGGGGTGAGTTTAGCCTGTTCCAACTCGTGAATCTGAAATTGGAGATTGTCCAATCTGCGCTCTTTCTCCGCTTCATCCATCCGATACGAACGGATTTTCTTTTCCGTTTCTACCATATCGGTGTAGCACGCAGAATATCGCTCCCATGCCGCACCCACATGGCCGAACTTGTCCAGATACGCTAAATGTTGTTCTTCATCTAGGAGTTGTTGTCCATCATGCTGACCGTGAATGTTCAACAGCGCAGAGCCGATTTTCCGCAACTGCGCCACCGTGACAGGGCGACCACCCACGCGACAGATATTCTTTCCGTCCGCAGATATCTCACGCTGTAACAGTAATTCACCGTCGTCTGGCAGAATGCCATGCTCCACGAGTACTTCCAAAACAGGAACATCGGTGAACACGGCACTGACAAACGACTTCGTCGCACCCGTGCGGATTAAGTCACGACTGGTCCGCTGCCCAAGCACCGCACCGAGCGCATCAATCACAATGGACTTACCTGCGCCCGTTTCACCAGTCAGTGCATTAAAACCGTGGTGAAAAGTAATATCCGCTTCTTCGATGACCGCAATATTTTCAATATGAAGCAATTGAAGCAATTCCGTCACCTCACTTCAAATTCATCTACTTCGCATACGGTTTACTTGGCCATCTCCGCAATTTCAACGCACAAATGCTTGGCTGAATCAGTATCCTGTAACACCAACAACACGGTATCATCCCCAGCAACTGTGCCAAGCACCGCGCTGATTCGCATACTATCCAGTGCCTTTGCCGCCGCCCCTGCCAAGCCAGACATGGTTTTAATCACGACCAAATTCTGTGCGTAGTTGACACTCACAATACTCTCGCGCAGGATGGTGCGGAGTTTGTCGGCAATATTGAGGCGTTTCCGCTGAATCGAGATAGCATAGCGGTATTTGCCCTGTCCAATCGGCTCCTTAATCAGATGCAACTGCTTAATATCACGCGAGATGGTTGCCTGTGTGCAGTGAATCCCCATATCAGACAAGCACTGCTGTAATTGTTCCTGCGTTTCGATCGGTTCTGCTTTAATAATCTCTAAGATTTTCGATTGACGCTCATTTTTCATAACCGATCCCTCCTGTCATCTTTGTATGTAATATTTGGTACACGCTTTTATCGGTCAAACGGAGCAATTCTGTTTCATATTGGGAGCGTGTAATGCGGACTTTATCCTCATTGTGGAGCACGAATGCTTTTCCCCCATCTACCGAGAGAAAAATCTGTTTATTGCGTCCTCGCTCGGCAGTGGAAACGGTCACATGGCCGTTTGCCGAGAGGACAAACGATTTTGGAAATCCTGTATGGGCACAGATGGGACTAATCACAAAATTGTGTGCTGTCGGTTCAACAATCGGACCGCCTGCCGACAGCGAATACCCCGTCGAGCCAGTTGGGGTGGCGACAATGACACCATCCCCCGAAAATTGCCCGATGTTCTCCAAGCCAGCGGTGACTTGCAGACGGACAACGCGATGAATCGCACCTTTGGTCACGACGGCATCATTCAATCCGCTGTTGGTGTAGATGGTACGACCGTCGCGCTCCACGGTGACATCCAACATCATGCGCTTTTCACACTTGAACTGGTCATCCGCCAAATTCTTGAGCAGGTGCAGTTCACTCACTTCCAGTTCCGACATAAATCCCAGACTACCGAGGTTGACACCCAGCAGTGGGACACGGCGCATTGAGGCCGCGCGCGCCAGATGTAGAATTGTCCCATCACCGCCGAACGCAATCACTAACTCTCCGTTGCGTAGTTCCTGTTGCAACGGTTGGCATGGTACACCGAACTGCTGTTCTCCCCCCTCGGGGCGGAAAGGAAGACAAAACACCGTTTCAATTCCAACGCGGTTGAGGATGGCTTCGGCTTCTCGTGCAACGACCAGCCCTTTATCCCGATAGGGGTTTGGGCATAAAATCACTCGTTTCATCCATTTTCCCCTTCCTGCAATGCCCCGTGGGATGCCTCTACCAGTGCATCCAAGGGGAAAGTTTTCTCCACCCAATCCGCTTTCTGGAGATATCCGAGGTACTCAATATTCCCCTCTGGGCCACGGATGGGAGAGAAAGTCAAATCAAGGACGGTAAAGCCACTCTCTTTGGCATGGACGAGGAAATTCTCCAATACTTCCAAGTGTACTTTTGGGTCGCGTACCACGCCTTTTTTTCCCACTTTTTCCTTTCCTGCCTCGAACTGTGGCTTAATCAGACAGACCACATAGCCACCATCTTTCAGCACAGCGGCAATCGCAGGCAGTATGAGCTTGAGGGAAATGAAGCTAACATCGACTGATGAAAAATCTGGCTCGTCAGGGATAATCTCGTGGTTGAGATACCGCGCATTCGTGCGCTCCAAACAGACCACACGCTCGTCACTACGCAAGCTCCACGCCAACTGACCGTAACCGACATCGACCGCGTACACCTTTTTCGCACCGTTTTGGAGCATACAGTCGGTGAAGCCACCTGTGGACGCGCCGACATCCATGCAGATGGTCTGTTCCAACACAATGGGCCAAGTCTGCATCGCCTTTTCCAACTTCAAACCGCCACGGCTGACATAGCGCAACGCATTCCCGCGCACCTCAATCTGTGCATCTTCCGCAACATTGGTACCGGGTTTATCTACTTTTTGCTGATTTACAAATACCAGACCACTCATAATCGTGGTCTGTGCCTTCTGGCGACTCTCGACAAAGCCTTTTTCAACCAGAAGCACATCCAAACGGACTTTCTTACTCATGGCAAACCTCCAACACAGCACGGACCACGGCGGCGGAATCAATCCCTGCCTCGGCACGAAGCTGTGCTACTGTTCCCTGCCCCACAAAACTGCGATGCAGATTTTTCAGAATCAGATTGCGTGGCACAATGCCAGCGCGCGCAAGTTCGGCGGCGAGTTGTTGCCCGATACTGCCTGTTTCCACACAATCCTCTAAGACCAACAGACGATTCGTGCGGCGCACAGAATCCAAAATTGCCTCCGCATTGAGCGGTGCAATACGGTGGAGCTGAATGACCTCCGCACAGATGCCGTGTTCCTCCAAGGACTTCGCCGCCATCAACAGTTCATCTATCATCACCCCGTAAGACACAAGGGTAACATCACTGCCCTGCCGTAACACCGCGGCAGGACTTCCATCCCACGCAGGATGGGGATAGGTTTCTTTTCCACGCGGATAGCGGATAGCTACAGGGCCATCCATATTGATATGCACGGCGGCGCGCAACATAGAGCGCAACTGGGCAAAGGAAGCAGGACAGAGGACGGTCATCCCTGGAATCTGCGTGAGATACCCGACATCCTGCGTGCCGTGGTGTGTCGCACCATCTGCACCGACTAAGCCTGCGCGGTCAACGCCCAATACCACATGGAGTTTTTGTAGGGCTACATCGTGTATCAGCATATCAAATCCGCGCTGTAAGAAACTGGAATACACCGCAAAGACAGGAATCATGCCCTGCTTAGCCATACCTGCCGCCATCGCAACGGCGTGGCCCTCCGCAATACCGACATCGAAGAAGCGTTTGGGCAGTTCTGCGGAAAACTCCTGCAATCCTGTTCCCTCTCCCATCGCGGCCGTGATGGCACAGATTTTTGCATCGTCTTTCGCGAGTTCTGTCAGCTCGTGTCCAAAAACAGCAGAGAAGTCTGTCGCAGGTTGCGTAGTTGGTCCAATTGCCACATCGAATGGAGAAACACCGTGGCAACGCTCTGGTCTACTCTCCGCAGGTCCGTAGCCGCGTCCCTTCTGGCTATGCACATGAACCAAAACGGGACATTTCATCTCTTTCGCCCACTCCAATGTATTCGTCAGTTGCTCCACATTGTGACCGTCCACGGGTCCGAGATAGGCAAAGCCCATATCCTCAAACATCGAGCAGGGATACAGCAATTTCTTAATATTCATTTTCGTGTGGTGGACAAAGTCGTATAAACGCTTTCCACCGGGCAACTTGTCCAGCACCGTGTGATATTTCCGCTTCAAACGAAAATATCCCGGGCGAGAACGCAGTTGGCTCAAATGTCGCGAAACACCACCTACATTCTCATTGATAGACATTCCGTTGTCATTCAGAATCACAATGATGGGTTCCCCCGATGCACCAGCGTCGTTCAGTCCTTCGTAGGACAGACCGCCTGTTGTCGCGCCGTCACCAATCAGGGCCGCCACCGCGTAGTCCTCGCCCTGTAGCGTACGCGCGTGTGCCATACCCAGCGCAACCGACACACTGTTAGAGGCGTGTCCAGCGATAAAGGCATCGTGTACACTTTCCTCTGGTTTTGGGAATCCAGACAGGCCACCGAATTGACGCAGGGTTGCAAACAGGTCGCGCCGCCCTGTCAAGGCCTTATGGACATAGCACTGATGTCCTACATCGAACACCAGTCTATCCCGACTGGTATCAAAGACGCGGTGGATGGCAACCGTCAACTCCACTGCGCCGAGATTGGATGCTAAATGTCCCCCCGTTTTGGATACACTCTGCACCAAAAAAGTACGAAGTTCATCACAGAGAAGCTGTGTTTCCTCAGGATTCAGTCGTTTGACATCCTCTGGGGATGCAATACGCTCCAAAATCACAATATCACCTCTTTTTTTATCTCTCCTATCTGTTCTTTCTAAAACACCACATAGAGAAATATCCGCCCCAAAGTCGGGACGGATTTCACACATCAAATCACAAACAGCTAAACATCTGCACCGTCGTTTAACATATTCAGTATACCATATCCAAGGGGGATGTCAAGCGATTATTTACACAGTCCTCTGTATATTTGTAGGGAAAACTTCGTATAATGTGCGACCAATGTGCGGTGTCTATACATCGGAGGAAAAATTTTGTTGCAATTTGGAAAGGTCCGTGGTACACTGCAAAAAGCAACTTTATGCCAACTAAGGAGTCTTTATGGAACTATTT
>JAZRID010000020.1:0-1239 GCA_045645125.1 Oscillospiraceae bacterium
CGCCCAAGGGCTGATGAATCATAATCTCGCTGTTGGGCAGAGCAAGACGTTTGCCCTTAGCACCGGCAGCCAACAGGAAACTGCCCATACTGGCAGCCAAGCCCACACAGATGGTGGACACATCGCATTTGATGTACTGCATCGTGTCATAAATCGCCATACCGGCGGTAACGCTGCCACCGGGGCTGTTAATATACATCTGGATATCTTTATCAGGGTCCTGAGCCTCCAGATACAGAAGCTGTGCGACGACCAGACTTGCGGTGGTGTCGTTCACTTCCTCGCCCAGAAAGATAATACGGTCATTGAGCAGACGGGAGAAGATGTCGTAGGAACGCTCTCCACGGCTGGTTTGTTCAACAACATAAGGGACTAAACTCATAGAATAACCTCCTGATGGAATGTCAATGGAAACCCCTCCAACGCCCACGGGTGGCGTATCACACACTAGGATAACCACCTTTTTCGTCTTTTAGTACCGAGATTTCCCAGTGGCTTTCCTCGATTACTCAGCGGCGGACTCCTCTTCGCCCTCGTCAGCCTTCTTGGACTTCTTGGAGGTCTTCTTCTCGTCCTCCTTCACCTCGGGCTTCAGTGCGGTAGCGTTGTCAACGACAACAGCGATGACCTTGGAGCGGATAATCTGCTCCTTGACAACAGCAACCTCGATGTACTTCTTGATGTTTGCAGCTTCCATGCCGTACTGTGCGGCCATCTTGTTGTACTCAGCCTCGACATCCTCATCGGTGACTTCGATGTTCTCGGCCTTAGCGATGGCACTGATAGCGAGGTCCATACGAACCTGACGCAGTGCGGGGCCCTTTGCCTCCTCCAGCAGAGCTGCCTCGGTCTGGTTTGCCATCTGCATATACTGCTGCAGGGTCATGCCCTGTGCCTGCAACTGACGGCCGAGGTTCTCCACAAAGAAGTGAGCCTGCTCCTCAATCATAGCGTCGGGAATTTCGCCAGTCAGACCGTCAGCGACCTTCTCCATGAGGACATCCTCGAAAGCGCGCATAGCGGTTTCCTCACGCTCTGCGGTCATCTTAGCCTTGATATCCTTCTTCAGGTCGGCGAGGGTATCGAACTCGGACACATCCTTAGCGAACTCGTCGTCGATAGCGGGCAGTTCCTTGACCTTGACAGCGTTGACCTTGACATGGAACACAACAGCCTTGCCTGCCAGATGCTCATGATAGTTCTCAGGGAAGGTAATGTCAATATCCTTCTCAGAGCCGG
>JAZRID010000021.1:0-1613 GCA_045645125.1 Oscillospiraceae bacterium
AGCACCGCAAGCATCAGATTGCACCACACAGGCAGTCCGTCTGCGATTGCGTAAACATTCATCGCGCCGAACAACTTGTTACTTACTCCTTCCCCCAATACACCATCGATAATTTCTCGCATCTCACGGTCCCGTTCTCGCGCCACACGGAAGATTTCTCGCTTATCGGCCAACCTGTCGACCTCACTCTTGTATGTGTCCTGCTTCTTGTCCATCGTATCAAATGCACTGAACAGTCTTTCAACAAACTCGCTGTCTGTCGGATTAAACTTGACCTCGCACGCATCGTTGAGTGTATAGGTAACAAGGCCAGTTTCAAAATGTAGCTCACTCATCGCTGATTCCTCCCTTAGTCCTTTGTGAATGTGACGGTTCCATCGCTGACCGATGCCGTGCCAATTTCACGCTTACCGCCAAAGGTTACTTCAATCGGCATACCGACGGTTGCACTGCCGCCGAGACTCGTAGGCTCGATAGCACTGGCCGGGTAACGCTCCGCAAAAACAGCCGTATCCTCTGTCCCTGCATAGGCGTGAACCACCAAAAGGTCATTGTTTGCCATTGCACCGATGTTCTGTTCTTTGATGGACTGGTTCCAAATCTTCTGCTGTGCCGTATCGCTAGCATCCAGATGGCAGGGGTCGAAAGTCTGTGTAATCACTGGGGTCTTGTATTGGGTATAATTACTCCCCAAAATGTCCGATGTGGTTTCCTTGCTCCAGTCGTACTCCATGGAGCTCTCCTCCACACGCTTGCCAATGGCCGCCCAAGTAGGCGATTCATAAGTTGCAGTGTTCATGTAGAGAATTAACAACTTTCTCGCCACGGTATTACCAGCAGGTGTGTTAAACTTCAATTCACCCATTTGTTTTCCTCCTCATATTTCTTTGTAAATGTTACGGACAGTTGCACCATATAGGTGGCTGTCCCCTCGTCTGCCTCAAACAGCACGCCGTTCTGCGCGCTGATTCTTTCCTCGTGTGGTACATCGCCAAATATAGGTGCTTTCCCCGTTGCAGACTGCTCCTGCACCCATTCTTGCAAGCCAGTTACCCAGTCAGCATTGATTTTGGCACCGATATCGTCGCCGGCCGCTTTCTCAAAGCAGTAGTAGATAGAGAAGTTGTACTGGTTGTTTACAGTCACATTTCCCACGATATCACTGCTTCGCGAAAGCTCCACCAGTCCAGCGGGGAAAATCGCACCGCTGGATGGTATGCGGTCGATATAGTCCACGCAGAAGTCGTGCAGGATATCATAGCCAGGATACCGTGCTATCCACTCTCGCATTTTTTCCAGTGCCGTCACTTCTTCCCCCTCCTGCCCACATATCTCTGAATTTCTGCGCGAATTGCCATCCCCTCATTGGCCATCATGTGTTTATCCCAATAAGGACCAGCCAGTGGATGTTTTGTTTTACTGCCTCCATAATCCAAATCAATGTTAGTGACCGTTTTCGGTGGTGAACCAATCATTACCTTGCCATAATATTGATACCGTGCATACGGTGCCATGACCTCAATTTCTGTTGGGCTTTTGATAAACTTTAACTTGGTGGATAATGCACTGGAACGGTATGGCATATACGGCGTGATACGCTTGTTGACGATGCG
>JAZRID010000022.1:0-1035 GCA_045645125.1 Oscillospiraceae bacterium
GGAAAATCTTTTTTGCGAGCGATGCACTCGCCTCTCCGTGTAGCATCCGCCACTGCCAGTTGCCGACGCTCGTACCGGGGGTATTCATGCGTCCCTCTGCGCCCAGACCTAAATAATCCTGCATCTGCGTCACAAAGGTATCCGCCACACTGCTCATACCGCCACGAATCACACCCCAATGGAATCCCTCGGCACTGGAGAGACCCAAGTACTGTCGGGCATAGGTGATATCCGCAGGAGAGGCCTGTTCTTTCCACTGCATGACGGTTTCATTGTCGTGGGTACCCACATAGCAGACACAGTTGCGCTCGTAGGTATGGGGCAGATAATTGCTCGGCTCGCGGGCATCAAAGGCAAATTCCAACACTTTCATCCCCGGCAGTCCAGAATCTTCCAACAACTGATGGACTTCGGGGGTCAAGAATCCGAGGTCCTCAGCGATTAGTTTCAAACCGTGGAACCAACTGGTCAGCACACCGACCAACGCCATACCAGGGCCCTTGCGCCAACGACCATTTCGCGCCGTCTTTTCGCCGTACGGAACCGCCCAATAGCTCTCAAAGCCACGGAAATGGTCAATGCGAATCACATCAAACAGACGGCTTGCGCCCTCTACGCGACGAATCCACCAACCAAAGCCATCCGCCTGCATTCTGTCGTAGTTGTACAGCGGATTGCCCCAGAGCTGACCATCTGCACTGAAATAATCGGGAGGAACGCCAGATACTTCCGTGGGGACATTCCCCTCCCCCAGTTGGAAAAACTCTGGTTCTGCCCACACATCTGCACTGTCCATGGCGACATAGATGGGCAAATCACCGATAATCTCAATGCCGAGGGAATGGATGTATTCACGCAGAGCGTTCCACTGCTGATAAAACAGGTATTGCAGATAAGTAAAGAAACGAATATCGTCCTGTAACTGCTCGGTATATGCCGTGACCGCCTCTGGTTTTCTGACACGGATGGCCTCGTCTGGCCAATCTAACCAACTTTTCATGTCAAAATGCTTCTTAACGGCCATGTACAGCGCAT
>JAZRID010000023.1:0-1928 GCA_045645125.1 Oscillospiraceae bacterium
GCACAGCGTCTGGTGAATATGGAGGGCTACCTGCCTGGGCGCGAGGTGGTGATTCTCGGCAGTGGCGATATCGGCTTGATTATGGCACGGCGCATGACGCTGGAGGGTGCCCATGTGCAGGTGGTCGCAGAGCTGATGCCGTACTCTGGTGGATTAAAGCGAAATATTGTGCAGTGTCTGGACGACTTCGGGATTCCGCTCAAGTTGAGCCATACGGTTGTCGATATCCACGGACGCGAGCGCGTCACAGGCGTGACGATTGCACAGGTGGATGAAAACCGCCGTCCGATTCCCGGCACTGAACAGCGGTATGACTGCGACACCCTCCTGTTGAGCGTGGGACTGATTCCCGAAAATGAACTGAGTCGGGGCGCAGGCGTGGAACTGTCCCCCGTCACCAACGGTCCTATCGTGAATGAGAGTTTGGAAACCTCCGTACAGGGGATTTTTGCGTGTGGTAATGTCCTCCATGTCCACGACTTGGTGGACTTTGTATCGGAGGAGGCCGTCACCGCAGGAAAAAATGCCGCAAAGTTCCTACAGTGCGGTGTTGCAACGGATGACAAGGAGATTTGCATTACAGCAAAAGAGGGGGTGCGGTACACCGTACCGAGCCAGATTGCCCCGAACCGTATGGACGAAAGCGTGACGATTCGCTTCCGTGTTGCCGATGTGTACCGCAACGCGACAGTGGTTGTCCGTACCGACACAGGGGAGGAATTGGTACGGCGCAAGCGGATGATTGTCGCCCCGGGCGAGATGGAAGAAGTCACCCTCAAACGCGCCGATATCGTAGCAAACACCGATATCCGCGAAATAACGGTTGCATTGGAGGTGGCGGAATGACAGAGAAAAGAGAACTGACCTGCATCGGTTGCCCGATGGGGTGCGCCCTGATTGTCACCATAGAACGCGACGCAACCGTGCGTGTCACGGAGGTGTCGGGGAATATCTGCAAGCGCGGTGACGCATATGCGCGCCGTGAGGTTATCGCCCCTACCCGACTGTTGACCACTACGCTCCCCGTCCTGCATGGCAACCGCGCCACCGTTGCGGTGAAAACCAACGGCGAAGTGCCGAAGGCACTGCTTCTGGACTGCGCGCGCGCTTTGCGCGGTGTAACGGTGACTGCCCCCGTCCAAGCAGGGGAAGTGGTAGTGCGTGATATCCTGCACACTGGGGTGGATGTCATCGCAGTGAAAACCGTTAAGAAAGGGAATCCCTGACACTCCCCTACCTATATCTAATCAGAGAACGCAAACAGTGGTTGTCGCAACAATACGGCAACCACTGCATTTTTTTATTGGCATTTTAATAGCTTGCGATGCGCGCAATCTCCTGCGCGGTGAGAGCGTCGAGTCCATCGAAGTCCACATAGGGTTGATAGATGGCTTCCAGTTGGTCGTGTTCCTGCTTGGCAAGGCGCAACAGGTCGACCCCCTCCGCACGGAGGGTGCGAATTATCTTCTTAGTGAGTTTGACTTTGCCGTTCCACTGGTTGCGATGGGTGGGCGCAATCATCGCGTCCAGATGGATACGGCGGTAGGCCTCCGAGGGACACACCATCCCCTCGCGGACGGTCACGAAGGCAAGCCCCAATTCGGGGAGCAAGAGGTGTTGGATACGCTCCCGATGCTCTGGGTCGGGGCAGAGAATCATCGCATATTGCTTCGCTCGCGCCACGGTACGGATTTGCTCCAACATGGGCGCAGACAACCCGAAGGTGTCCAATAGATGATAGATGCGTGGGCAGAGCGTTTCCACGCTGTCGAACCGCCAGACTGCGCCCTTGTGGGTTAGACTGCCCAGAAAACGGTACTGCTCGCGTGCGCCCTTGCCCTTGCCACGGAGTTCTCGCGCAATGATACCATCCGTGCGCCGTGCCAGTTTTGCCATGTCTGCACCTTGTAGGAGAAGCGCGGAGAGAT
>JAZRID010000024.1:0-5815 GCA_045645125.1 Oscillospiraceae bacterium
CAACGCTTGCGCCGACACCGTGCAGCCCCCCCGACACTTTGTAGCCGCCACCGCCGAATTTTCCGCCTGCGTGCAGGACGGTAAAGACGACTTCCAGGGCAGGCAGACCCGTCTGGGGCTGAATGTCAACAGGAATACCACGGCCGTTGTCGGTAACGGTGATGGTATCGCCCTCGTTAATAGTAACAGTAATCTCGGTGCAGTATCCAGCAAGTGCTTCGTCAATGGCGTTATCCACAATTTCGTAGACAAGGTGGTGTAAACCAGACTCACTGGTCGAGCCGATGTACATACCAGGACGCTTTCGGACTGCCTCCAATCCTTCTAGCACTTGAATTTCTGCACCGCCATACTCATGTTCTACTGCTGTGTTGTTCATTTCTTTCATTTCAGACATATATTGCTTGACCTCCTTTATTTAGGGTCTCATTGCATTTACTTTTGTGTTAAGAATCAGGGATTCCAACGAGCCAATCTTACTCGTTCTCATCCTCCGCTGTACCGTCATCGTGGTCGCAACCGTCGTCCACAATCTCCATGGAGCGCATTCTGCGCCTGTCCTTGCACTCCTCCACTTTGTCGGAGAGCAGTTCCTTGACTTCGCGTGGATTCTTGATATTTTTCAGCTCCAAAGTGGGCTGTGTCTTATCCGAAGAATGGATATAAACACTGCCACAGCCGAATATCCGTTGCCATAGCGTCAGTTTCAGCTCCAAATCACGGATGCGATAGAGGAGTATCTCCTCCTCCGTGATGTTGAAAAAGCCTTTTTCGCAGAATAGACGCTCATTCGTCAACCGATAGCGAGTAAACGACAGGGGCAGACCACATCTTCTGCGCCGGTCATTCCATAAAATCTCACTCATCCTGTATTCTCCTTCCCAATAGACTACTTTCTAATCGTCCGTGGAGCGTGGTCGCCGCCAGTGGCGAGAGGTAGACGCGTTGCCAACTGCCCCGTGGACAGCAGACCACCAGTGATTTCGGTAAATCGTTATCCACGGAGATAACCATGCCCTCCTCCTCTGCCGCACGCAAAAATGCGCGGGTTATGCGCGAGGTGGACACATTGTCTAAATCGAATATACCGATAATATCGTCCAGTGGAACGGACACATGGCTTCCCAAATGCAGATACATCTCCGTTATCCTCCGACCACACAGCCATCGCGGATGGTGAGAACCGTACCATGTAACAGGGTATGCAGGCGGTCCTCCTCGCAACAGGTAATTAGCACCTGTCCATCCCCCAGTCGATTCAAGACAAACTCCTGTCGTTTCGGGTCCAACTCACTTAGCACATCATCCAGTAGTAGGACGGGATATTCCCCAATAATATCCCGATGGATTTCTCGCTCCGCCAGTTTCATGGCGAGAGCGATGGTTCGCGTCTGTCCCTGTGAGGCATAGGATTTTGCGTTGCGTCCATCCAATTCCACCGCCAAATCATCCTTGTGTGGTCCAGACAGACACTGTCCCACCGCCAATTCTGCCTTTGCGTGAAGTCGTTGGTGTTCTTCTAGTTGGGCAACCACCGTTGCATAGGGGGCAAACGGGTCAGAAACCGTACTAACGGTCTGGTAGTGGATGGCCAATTGCTCCGATCCCCCACTGCACGCCCGATGCACTGTTTCAGCATATTGGTTTAATAAACGCGAGAATCGTGCGCGGTAATAAATCAGTGCCGCCCCCGTTTGCGCCATACGAAGATTGAACTCTGGTAAAATGCGACGCAAATCGGGATGTTTCCCGCTGTCGCGCAGAATCCGTGTCTTATGCTCCCATATGCGTGTATATTCACTCAAGGCAGTGGCGTAGCGCGGTCGCAGTTGACACAGCGATAGGTCGAGAAATCGTCGTCTGGCGGATGCTCCGTCGCGGACGAGATACAGGTCCTCTGGACTGAAAAAGACGGTATTTAGAACGCTCCCCAATTCCGAAGCATTTTTGGCTACGACTTTATTGATGGTGATTTTCTTCTTTTTCCCCGATTGCACTTCAATGCGACTGGTAAAGTCGCGCTCGCGTGAGAAAATTTTTCCTTCGACAATAAATCCGTGTTCTTCAAAACGAATCAATTCTCGGTCGTTTCTGGTGCGTGGGGATTTTCCCTGTGATAAGCAGAGAATGGCTTCAAGTAGGTTGGTTTTTCCCTGTGCATTTTCTCCGCAAATCACGGTACAGGCAGGGTCGAACAGGACCATCTGTTCGGCGTAATTCCTGAAATTTTGTAGGTAAAGTTGGTTAATCCGCATAAGCGACCGTGTAATCGCCGCCATCAAAGGTGACAACATTGCCGGGACGAATCTTTTTGCCGCGCATTAGGCATACTTCGCCGTCCACCGTTACTTCGCCATCCAGAATCCGCTGTTTGGCCTCGCCACCGGTGGATACCAGATTGGCGAACTTCAAAAGGTCTTGGAGTTTGATAAACTCCGTTGTAATGGTAATTGTTTCCATAACGGTATCATATCCTCATTTCACTAAATTTAACTGTTCTTCAAGCGGACAGGGAGCACCATGTAGAGGAAGTTTTCTTCGCCTACAGGGACTTCGATGGGCACGATAATGCAGGGCGAAATCCCAGTGTTCAGCTCAATTTTCACATTGTCGGCAGGGGCGTAGCGCAGGGCTTCCATGAGGTAACGGTTGTTAAATCCAATCTCCAGCTTACGGCCGTTACCTGCTACATAGCAGACATCTTTCGCTTCGCCGTTGCCAGTTTTTGTGGATAAATATACGCGGTCCTCGTCGAAAATACAGCGTACGGGGCACTTCTGCTTCTCGCTAATCACGACGCTGACGCGGTCGATGGAGTGCATCATATTTCGCTTGTCTGCGTGGATCGCGATAGGGTTGTTACGGGGAATAGCGGTTCGATAATCCAAAAATTCCCCCTCCAACCGGCGACAAATCAGCTGGGTTGCGCCTACCTCAAAGAGTATATGTCGGTTGCCGAGCGTGATAGTGGCAGGTTCTTCGCTGTCGTCGCAGATTTTCTCTACTTCGTTGAGTGCGGTGCCGGGTGCAACGAATTTGAAGGCATTTCCGTCGAATTTTTCCAGCTTTTCTCGGCGCAGGGCGAGGCGGAAGCCGTCTACAGAAACGATGGTCAAACCCGTTTCGTCGACTTCAAAAAGGGAGCCAGTATGCACAGGGCGGGCCTCATTTGTGGAGACTGCGAAGGATGTCTGGGCAATCATAGCGCGTAATAGTCCTTGCTGTATGGTGATGGTGTGTTCGTCCTCAACTTCGGGAAGTTCGGGGTAGTCGTCTGCGGAGATTCCCTGGATTTCAAAGAATGTGTCACCGCAGGTGATGTGCACATTCAGTTTGTCGTCACTGTCGAAGGTGAGAATGTCATCGGGGAGCTTGCGGATAATGTCGCCGAATAGCCGTGCATTCAGAACAAGTGTTCCTGGTGTGGAGATTTTTGCTTCTATATTGGTGCGGATACCTGTTTGCATATTGTATCCAGATACGGTTAGGTTGTGTTTTGCTTGTAGGAGCAGGCCTTCGAGGGTGGCGATGGAGCTTTTGTTAGATACTGCTCTGGATGCTGTGCTAATTGCTGATTGGAGGAGGGCTTTTTCGCAGGAGAATTTCATAGAGTAGTTCCTTTCTGAGCATGGATTTTGGGGGAATGTGGATAACTTTAGAGAATTGTGGATAACTTGGGTGTAAATTGTTTTGTTTGGTCTATAGATTTGAAAAAAATGAGGTAGCTTTTAAGATAAGAATAGTATTTCTTAGTAGTAGTAGTAGTAGGGCGTAAAATTGTGGATAAACTCCGCAAACCATTGAGAATACAGGAAAACTTTATCCACACCCTATGTGGATAACTTCTATAGTTATCCACAGTTATCCACAGTCAAAAAATGGTAAATAGTTATCCACAACTTATCCACACCCTATGTGGATAACTATGTGGATAAGTCTTTGCATTACTTGTGTGGATAACTTCGTGGATAATGTGGATAACTCATGCCATTCTGTGACACGCAGAGAACGAGGTTAATGTTTTGCGTTGATATTTGCGATAATGGCGCGTACTGTTTCGGCGTAGGAGGTATCCTGTCGCATTTTGCTCTCGACCTGTTCGATGGAATGGATGACCGTGGTGTGGTCGCGACCGCCGAACAACTCACCGATATCGGTAAGGGAAATGCCAATCATGGTACGGATGAGGAACATAGCGATTTGGCGCGCTTTTACGCAGTCACGACTACGGCTCTGGCCAGCGAGTTGCATCTCCTCGATATGGAAATAGCGACAGATTTCTTTGATAATGCTTTCCGCTGTAATGAGAAAGTCGCTGGAAGTACTCATATCTTGGATAGCGCGGTCTACGGTACCGCGGTCCACGCTACCGCCCTCTAGGTCGTAAAAAGCCTTAATTTTTTTAACAGTACCCTCCAATTGGCGGACATTGGCAGTAATTTTAGTGGCAATATAGGTGGCAATTTCGTCCTCGATGATAAAGCCGAGCTGTGTGGCCTTGTTGCGTACGATGACAATACGGGTTTCTAAGGACGGTGGTTGGACATCTACCAACAGTCCCCACTCAAAGCGGGTACGCAGGCGGTCGTCGAGCTGTGCCATCTCGTGTGGGGGACGGTCGGAGGTGAGGACAATTTGCTTTTTTCCCTCATACAGGGTGTTAAAGGTGTGGAAAAACTCGTTCTGTGTTTCGACTTTACCAGCGACAAACTGGATATCGTCCACTAGGATTAAGTCAGCTTCGCGGTATTTGGTCCGAAAGTCCCCTGCTTTACCAGTGCGTACGGATTCGATGAATTCGTTGATGAAGTCGTCACCCTTGATGTAGACAATCCGTGCATTGTGATTCTTACGACGGATGACATGGGCGATAGCGTAGAGCAGGTGTGTCTTGCCTAGACCGGAGTTGCCATAGATAAACAGGGGGTTATAGTGTTGCCCAGGGGCATCTGCTACGGCGCGCGCCGCAGAAGCGGCGAGCTTATTGCTTGGGCCGATGACAAAGGAATCGAAAGTAAATTCACCGCTCTCCATAAGCGATTTGGGACTACTATCGGAAGTATCGCTCAAATTCACCAGACCATCGTTGTCGAGGAGTTGGACAGAGAACTCGGTAGAAAAAATATCGAGCAGTGCGGCTTTGATGTTGCCCACAAAGCGGTCTTGAATATTACTGCGCTTAAAGTCGTTGGGGCAGTGGAGTACCAGTGTATTCCCAGCCAGTTTGACCACGCTGGTTTCATCAAACCAGGTTTTGATGGTTGTTTCGGACAGCTCTCCTCTCAGTCTGTCCAGAATCATCAACCAGATATCATTCACGGATTGCATAGGTGGGTCCCCTTTCTCTGTAGATTCGTGTGAAACCTCATGTGCGCCAGTGGTTTATACCGACGCGGTGCGCAAAAAACAGCGATTCTATTATAGCAGAACAGAGGGTGATTTGCAAGGAAAACACCTATTCTAATACTAAGAACTGATTGTTTTTTCGGTCGGTTCTTCTGGTAATTTGCAATAAACTCGAATAATCTCGTTATTTTTTTATTGACAGGCGGTAGGGTTTTATGTATAATACTAACTGCCTGTCCATTTGGCAGGGTAAAAACAGTCAACTGCGGGGCTTGCGTCACTGCTGGCCCGCCGTCGAGTAGTGTGGCACAGCCGCACAGCAATTTATAAATTCAGGAGGTGTATGCAAATGTTCCGTACCTATCAGCCCAAGAAGCGTCAGCGCTCCAAGGAGCACGGCTTCCGTAAGAGAATGAGAACCGCCAACGGCCGGAAGGTGCTTTCCCGCCGTCGTGCCAAGGGCCGCGCT
>JAZRID010000025.1:0-1997 GCA_045645125.1 Oscillospiraceae bacterium
GGATAAGATGAACGAGGCCATGACCAGTGGCGATGATAATAAGACCATTTTTGAAAAACTATCAAATTTATTTCAAGTGGCCATCGACGGCATCTCCGATTTAATGCTCCATTTGAAAAACACCATCCGCAAGTGTATGAACTCTATCGCCATCCTACTCTTGACCAACTGCTTCATGCCTGTACTTACTTTCTTTGCCCTAAAATGGATTCTAAAAGAGCTATTCAGCATGGTACTCCCCACATCTTCTATGGGACAGCAGATACTAAACGAGGTGCAACAGCACCCCGAACCTATCACGGCAGGAGGGCATCACCATGAAGAATAAACAGATACGCTCCTATATCGTTATCGGTTTCCTAGCGATTCTTTTGGTGGTGGTTGTCGTCTTGGGATGTATGCGCGAGCGCGAATCACTCCAGCTAGGGATGAACGACACCATTGGACAAGTGGATTTTGATACCATCGTCTTAGGGAATGGCAAGGTAGAGGTCAATTTTGCCGATGTCATTCTCTCTGACCATCAGGAAAGTCGCAAGTTAATTATCAGTACGCAGAGTGGCACCGTTTCCACACAGCTGACAGAACGCCTTATCAAACAGTTTGACTTTGATTTTTTGAAAAAGACCCAAAGCGTGTCGTATACTGGAACGGGATACTTTGTGGTGGATTTGGATAACTTGACTGCTAGCGATATCGTACAGGATACCGACAAAAAAACAGTTACCATTCATATCTCCCACGCCTATTTGGAGGCTATCGAAATCGACCCTAACGACATTATCATCGACGAAGTAAAAGAGGGTTTACTGGCACGAGGCGATATCAAGTTGACGGTGGCAGACTACCAGACCATCGAAAAGGAACTCCGCACCAAGCTGGAAGCCAAATTCAATACGGCGGCAAACGGACAAGCGGCCGACGCATTGGCACTCCAGATTGTGAAAGAAATCTTCCAACCTATCATCAAAGCTATTGACCAGAGCTATGAGGTCATTGTCGTGTTCCAAGAGAAAAAATAATTTTTACCTCACCTGAATATTGGAACCTTTTGCTGATTTTTTTCGTCTATATCAGTAGAACGACAATTGCATAAGGTGGTAATTCATATGAAAAAATACATAGCATGGTTTTTAGCCTTGGTCTGTGTGTTGGGATTGGTTAGCTGTGGTGCTAACAAATATACTTGCCGACCTTTAGATGATAAGGAAACAGTTAATTTACAGTCCTCGTCTCTTAGTGAGCCATTCGTTACAGATGAAGAAAGAGACGAACTTCTAAATAAGGCGATTAGGAAATATCTCAGCAACTTAGACAAGAAATCTTTTTCATTTACCTATGACATCACAGGCACACAGTTGGGTGTGTATGAGGATAAAGAAACCATTTTGTATTGGGTAAAGATTGTATATGGTGAGGGCTTTACCTCTGTCTTGGGTTTCGTTATCCAATAAGAAACCAACACATATGAATCCGATAAAGGGGGTTATACCTATGAAAAAGTTGATAGCACTTGTTTTGGTATTGGTCTGTGTGTTTGGTCTTATTGGTTGCTCCAGCCCCTCAAACGAAGATATCACAGGAACGATAAAGTTTTATTCTGAGGCAGCGAAAGAGTTTACCGCCCCCGCTTCTTCCACTTCCATAGAACTATCAAAAGCGCAAGAAAGAGAAATCAAGAGAATTCTTCATAATGTTACGGAATGGGTTGATGACCATTCTGTTGACCGTTTGGCATACTATTTTGATGGTGAGTTCAAATTGTCCGATAGTGAGTTTGTATATTACTTTACTTATGAGTACGATGTAATTTACTACGACCACTATATAGGCAAGATTACTGCGGAGGAAATGCAGTTTCTTAAAAGCATCAAGGGCACAGAGCCGTTAGATAATACTCTATATACTTACGAAGAATTATCTGAAATGTCTGCAAAAGAATTACTTAATTTACTCATTCAAAACGTTTTGGTTATAAATGATGATTTGAAATCGTC
>JAZRID010000026.1:0-2887 GCA_045645125.1 Oscillospiraceae bacterium
CCAACGGCAACTGGACCCTCAACAGCAAGGAGAATGTTGAGGCCATCGAGTTCATTATCGACATGGTCAACAAGGGGCTGACCAACTCCGACCCCGCTACCGAGACCCGTTATGCCAACCAGGATATGTTCGGTGCTGGTAAGGTCGCTATGATGATTGGACCTAACTCCATCCCTGCATACTGCGCTGAGGGTGGCTACAATGTCAACTACGGCGTGGCTTCCATCCCCACCAACACCGGTACTTCCGTTTCTCAGGGCGTTATGGACCGCTTCATGTGCTTCGATAACGACTACTCCAAGGCTGAGATGGACGCTATCAAGACCTTCTTCGACTTCTTCTATGAGGATAGCCGTTACTCTGAGTGGGTTCTGATGGAGGGCTTCCTGCCTGCTACCACCGCTGGTGGCGAAATTATGGCGAAGGCTGACCCCAGCTTGGCCGCTTGGATTGACATTGGTGGTTCCTCCAACTTCTATCCCACTGCTAAGGCTGAGTGGGCTGATGTCAAGCAGGGTGTCATCAATGTGCAGCAGCAGGCTCTGCTGGGCGGCGATGTCCAGGAACTGCTGGATGCTCTGCAGCAGCAGATTGCTGGCTAAGTAGCACGGTACTTTCGGTTACATAGTGCATGAAATAAGGATGGGCCGGGTCGTATTGGCCTGGCCCATCTCGTATATGCAGCTGTTTTCAAAGTGGTGCTGGACAAGCGCATTTTGAAAACGGCTGGAACAAAGTACTCAAATTGTTATGATAAGGAGGCATTGCTGTGAGTAAAAAAAGTATGGAACCGACCTCCGCGCAGGCGAAGCGGACCGCCGCGAACAAGCGTCTGTACCGCAAGGCTGAACCCTACATTTGGATTGCACCTAGTATCATCCTGATGAGCATTTTCATCGTTATCCCCATTTTCTATGTGTTTGCCACCGCCTTCGGTGATGTCAACAAGTTTGGTAACATCAAGGGATTTGGCGGTCTGAAGAACTTCGCTGGCGTGTTGGACAACCCCGAGATTGGCCGTGTCTTTCTCAATACGATTGTCTGGACCATTCTGGTGGTTGTGTTGTCTACGGTGCTTGGTTTTATCTTAGCACTGTTGCTCAACAACGAGTTTAAGGGCCGTAAGATTGCCCGTGCTATCGTGGTCTTCCCATGGGCAACCACACTGGTCATTCAGGCGAGCGTCTGGAGCTTTATTATCAACAAGGACTACGGCGCACTGAATACGCTACTGAAGACGCTCGGCATTATCCAGCAGAATATCGACTGGACCCCCACACCCGAGGCGTTCTTCGCATGGGAGATTGCCTGTGGTATCTTCGTTACTATCCCGTTTGTCTGCTTTACCGCCCTGTCTGGCTTGCAGAGCATTGATGCCTCCCTGTATGAGGCGGCCACGGTGGATGGTGCGAACTATTGGCAGAAGCTGTTCAATTTGACCCTGCCTCTGGTCAAGCCAAGTCTGACCGTTGCGACCGTTTTGAACATCATCTATGTCTTTAACTCGTTCCCGATTATCTGGACGATTACCAAGGGCGACCCCGCTTACCAGACGGATACTTTGGTTACTTACCTGTACAAGTTGAACTTCTACAACGGTAAACCCGGCGAAGCCGCCGCAGTTTCCGTGATTGGCTTCCTAATCCTGCTGGCCTGTGCCAGTGTGTACATGGTCTCCACCTTGAAGAAAGGAGATGAATGATTGTGAAGAATCAGAAAACGCTCAAGCCACTCTCTCCCAAGGACCTTGCTTTGAAGTTCCTGCTCTACTTTGTGGTGTTTGACATCTGTATGCTCATTCTTTACCCTTACTTCGTGATGCTGTGTACAGCACTGAAGAGCCGTGCGGAGATTTTCGCCGTCAATGGTACGGTCCTGCCGGTGAATGCTATGTGGTCCAACTTGGTGGATATCTGGAAGTTGGCTCCGATGGGGCGGTATATGCTCAACTCCGTACTGGTAGCTGGTGGTTCTACACTGATTGCCATTATCTGCGGTATTCCTGCCGCCTATGCACTGGCCCGCATGAAGTTTAAGGGACAGACCGCTTTTCTGGGCTTCGTTATCGTTTCTCAGATGTTTGCTCCCGTCGTTCTGCTGATTGGTATTTATAAGGTTCTGGCGAACTTCGGTCTGACAGACTCTATCTGGGGTCTGGTGTTCATCAACGCTGCGTTCAATCAGGCTTTTACCATCTGGCTGTTGCGCGGTACCTTCCTCACCATTTCCGCGGAGATGGAGCAGGCCGCCACGATTGATGGTTGTAACCGTCTGCAGGCGATGTTCAAGGTATTGTTGCCTGTCGCTGCCCCCGGTATCGTCACCACGCTGATTTTCATTTTCATCAATGCGTGGAACGAGTACACCGTTGCACTGTGCTTGATTTCCTCCGAAACCATCAAGCCTTTGACTGTCGGTATCAACATCTTTAATGGCTATAATATGATTGAGTGGCAGTATCTGTTTGCCGCCTCTCTGTTCGCCATCATCCCCGTTGTCATCCTGTTCATGTGCATTGAAAAGCACTTGGTTTCCGGACTGACCAGCGGTGGTGTTAAGGGTTGATTTTTCCAATGCGATAATGCTATAATGGAGCCGTTGCAGGGCATAAACTCTGCAACGGCTTTGTTAATTTTTGGAAAAGAAAGAGGAGAAAAATGGTATGTTGAAACGATTTATACGCTACTACAAACCGCACAAAAAACTGTTGATTTTGGATTTGTTGGCATCTCTGCTCATCTCCGTCATCGGCATGGTGTATCCTATCGTCACGCGTAATATGCTCAATGTCTACATTCCGCAGAAGATGTACTCCACCATCGTTATCGCTGGCTTGGTGGTCTTGGTGCTGTATCTTATCCGTATGTTGTTGCGCTACTTTGTGCAA
>JAZRID010000027.1:0-2084 GCA_045645125.1 Oscillospiraceae bacterium
AAAGTTTCATTGTCTGGCTGACGCTTTCCAGTTTCATATTGAGAGATGGTGCTTTCTGCAAGTCCTATTGCCATTCCGAGTTCTTTCATAGTCAATCCGCGTTCTTTTCTGATTTCTCGAATCCGATTCTTCATAGCATCATCCTCCTGTAGTCTATATTGTACACTTTGCAAAATGAAAAGTAAATAGAACTTCACAAAACGAAAGCTTTATTCTTAACAAAATGAAAAGATATGGTATATTAAACTTAAACTTCTCGATATGAGAAGAAATGGGGCCATGTTTTGAGAAAGTGGCTTAAGGATTTACGAGTTGGGAAGGGTTATACCATGAGAGATATGGGGCAAAAACTTGGCATTTCGGAAAGTTATTACTGCTCAATCGAAGGCGGTGGTAGACAAAAGAAGTTAGATTTAGTAACAGCGTCCAGATTGGCAACAGTTTTGGAAATCTCCATTGCAGAAGTTGTCAACCATGAGGCGAAGAAAGATGAGTGACAGCGAAAGATATCTACCAAGAACTCTAAACCTTTGAGTTTCCCGACCTAACCGCAGTGATGAATTGAACGGAGAAAAACAATGGCAAAGGCAAAGGATTATCTCACGGATGAACAGGTGGAGTTGGAAATTGACCGCCTGCTTCACTCCCCAGCGGTTCAGCTCGCCAAGAAAGAGCAACGCATTAAATACAAGCGTCGGCAGTATATGTATCAGCTTCGTGCAATGGAGAAGCGTGGTAATCAGTTAGTCGCCGATGGTATCACGATGGACAATCTGGAAGTGCGTCTGTTTGGCGGAGTAATGGACGAGGAAGGAATCTGACAGCGCAGATATGGGGCGGTCACGCTAATGGAATCGACCGTCCCAAACCGTTGTCCAAGCGCAGTAAGAAAGGAGGGGTGAGGGAAGTGGAGCAAATGTCTAAAAGTTTGGCAGAGGTCATCGCTATTGTGAATGGCGATACAGCAGAGAAGATTTTGGCAAGCATCCCGTATGAGAAGTTACGAGATATTCCAGATGAGCTATGTAGGTTGTTAATAAATAACGACCTTTCGTTCCAGCAAGCAGAATTATTGCTCGAAGTAGCGAAAGGCCGTTTGCGTCGGGCTAGGATTTAGTGGCTGTTGTTACCGAAAAGATTGGAAAGGGCATTGTAGCTCTTGATGCGTACCGTGAAAATGTCTGTGATATGAAGTGTGTCTTCTGGATTGGTACAGATATGTTCTGAAACCTGGCCTAGTTCTATAACACCAGTTTTCAAGTGCTTGTACACTTCTGCAGGGAATGCCTGACCGCAATTCGGGCACTCCATAGATACACGCTCTTTGAAATCTGTCGGACGCAACTCGCAAGAGCAATCACACTTCTTGCAAGAAATTTCAATCTTAAAATCCACTATATCACCCCCTTTCTAGTTTAATTTTATCACGACCTAAATGTGGGAGCAACAAAAAACTAACTTTACGACAAAAGGAGGAGTGACAATGACAAACATCGTATTTTTGGAACCCAGCAAGATGAATGCGGAACCGTTCACGACCTCGGATGTGATTGCGGAGTTTGCTGGTGTACAGCACCATACGATTACGAGATTGCTTCGCAAGCACAAGGAAGATTTTGAAGTATTCGGAGTTTATGGATTTGAAATCCATAAACCTCATCCTGGAAGTGAAGGTGGACGACCAGAGACAATCTACCGCCTCAACGAGGAACAGGCAACTTTGCTTATGACCTACCTCAAGAACACCGAGCAGGTCAGAGCCTTTAAGAAAGAGCTTGTCCGACAGTTTTACGATATGCGCCGTGAACTGTTGAAGCGACAGGTCAATCGGGCGAAGATGCTTCCCACTCGTCGGGATATGACGGACGCGATTCGGGACTGTATTCCCGATAGTCCGCACAAGGCGATGTGGTTCAAGCATTACACCGATTTGGCGTACCGCGCTGCTTTCGGCAAGACTGCGGCACAGATTCGGAAAGAGCGTGGGGCTACGAGCAAAGCGATTGCCGCTGACTACTTGACCTCGGAGGAGATGGCGGCGGTGGACCGTGTATCGAGACAGATTGGTGTTCTGGTGGAGATGC
>JAZRID010000028.1:0-5147 GCA_045645125.1 Oscillospiraceae bacterium
TTCCCATGCGTGTTCACGCAACCATATGCCTGCGGCGGTGTTGGCAAAGGAGGTAGAGGAACTGGTCCCCATCGAAAAGTCGATAGCCAGACCCAACTGATGCTCACTGCAACCAGCAGGTGCGGTACTCATAATGACCTGTTGATAGGCGGTTTCGCGGTTCTGTCCGTTGGCAACACGCTTGTTCACTTTATCGTTGACCAACTGTTGCTGGTAGGCATAGGAGCGGTAGCCAGAGATGACATTGCACTGGATTCCCTCGGCGGCCATAGCACCATACATGGCATACAGGGCATCGAGGGCCTCTTTCCGCAGTCGTTTTCCGTTGCTGGTGGCGGAAAGTCCCGTCAGCTCCACCAGTTCGGGAACATAACTTTCGGAAAGTGCGTGGGACTTGTTGACCAAATAGAGCAGTTTGGAGTCTTGGGAGGTATCGAATGCAGTGGCAACACTGCACAGGGTGGACAGGCACAGCAACAGGGAGAGTAATTTTCTCAGATGTGTCATGGGGAGTCGTCCTTTCTGTTTGAATAACATATGGCAAAAGGAAGCACCCGAACGGATGCTTCCTCTCTTTCTTTTTTATGTAGCATCGCTCGGAAAAAACAAAAGACACCGCAACTGCGGTGTCTTTCATTCCTTGGAGCGGGCGACGGGGCTCGAACCCGCTACCTCCACCTTGGCAAGGTGGCGCTCTACCAGATGAGCTACGCCCGCGGAACAATACTGAGTATAGCAGAAAAACTGAAAATGTCAATACCTTTTTTGAAAAAATTGAAAAATTTTGAAAAATTTTTCCGGGAGTGTTGCAGAACATTTTGTTGCAACACTCCCCGCGTAACTTATTTGAGGATAATTGTGACGATTTCGGCAGTATTAGCGTTGGGATAGAACAAAATCTCCCATTCGCAGGGGGGGAACACAATCTCTGGCACATCGCTTTCTATCGGTGGTTCCTCGGATGGTTCATCAGGTTCTTCTGGCGATTCCTCTGGATTGCTGTCTTCGCCATCAGAAATTGTTGTATCTTCCGTATCGGTTCCAACCGTTTCGTCTACAGGGGGATTGAAGTAGCCACTCGCCTCTAACTCTGCCAGATACAGTTCTTGCCACAGTTCGTCTACTGCGGTCGAAATTTCGTTGCGGGATAACTTGGAGATAAACTGTGCCGTGACGGAGTCGTGTCCTTCACGCACTGCAACGCGCAACAGGTCTACCAATGATTGCGTATCCGAGAGTGCCATCAAGGTGGAGATATCCTGTGCGTCCGTGCGGTAAGACATACTGTAGGTGAGTGTGCAGTAGCCGTTGTTGTTCGTATAGGCGAGGGTTAGCGTATCCAGTAGATAGGAACCGAGGAGCGTTTCGTTCTGCACCTCTTGTTTGGCACTGACGGCCTGTGCATAGGTGTTCGTTCCCTCTGGCGCGTAGTAGCGGATAACCACTTCCTCACTGCGCTGTTCAATGAGCATGAGGAGAGAGTTGACTAAGTCTTGATAGCTCTCTGCCTTCAATGTGTCCTCTGCGCCAGAGTCCCAATAGCGGTCGGTGTAGGGTTCGACACTACTATAGGAGCGTTCTAAGAGGGAGGCACAGCCACACAGCGATAGACAGAGGGATAACATCAGCGCGACAAATTTTCGCTTCACACGCGCCACCTCCTGTATCCTATCGCTTCGCTGTTAATAACCCAGTTCCTCGTCGATGAGAACGACTTCCATATCCATCGAGCGAATCTTCTTGTAAAAGACGACCAGTGCATTGCAGATGCGCTCGGGGGAGTTGCAGTTGTAGCACTTATCTGCGTTGACAGCGCAAGGGGTGTTGCGCTTTAGACGCTGTGCATTCTTAGGAGCGACCACATTCCGCAGACGGAACAGTGCGCTCTCGTAGTCGGGAGAAATCTTGTTCTTACCAGCCACGAAGTAAACCTTCTTATGACCGAACAAAGAGGAGGAAACACGGTTTCCAGTACCATCGATATTCAAAATCTCGCCCGTATTTTCAGCGATAGCGTTGGCGGAGAGCAGATAGGTATCGGTCGTCATTGCCTGACGAATGACTTCCTCCGCATTATCGCCCGTATACCAATGGGAACGGAGGGTGTTGTGTGCCGCCAGACGGTCAGGCAACCCAAGCTGTGCGATGGTCATAGAGCCACCGATGCCGATGGTCTTGCCGTCAATCTCGCGGTCGAGATAGTCGGCGGCCTCCGCACCCGTAGCAAATACGGATACGGTGAAGCCGTTGGATTCCAGACGCTGTTTTAATGCTTCAAATGCCATGATAGAAACCTCCTGAAATATGTATCGAAAAAATTTGATTACAGGTTATCGGGGGAGTACTCGCCAAAGCCTTCACCGAGGACTTCGTGTGCCTCGCAGACAATAATGAAGGCGGCGGGGTCGATTTCAGTGACAGCGGCCTTGATGGGGACAATCTGGTTGCGCTTAAAGGCACACAGCGCAACCTTCTTTTCGTCACCCGTGAACGCACCCTTACCAGTGAGCAGGGTAATACCCAGTTCCATGCTCAATAGACGCTTGGTGATTTCCTCGCTGTGGTTGCTGATGATGTAGGCGACCTTGGCATTGTTAGAGCCGTAGACGACCACATCGACGGCGATGCTAAATACATACATGGAGATGATGCCGTAGAGCGCATTGTCAACGCTCTTGAACACCAGTGCGTAAGCGATAACGACAATGACATCGACGAACAGACACAGCTTACCGATGGACAGACTGGGCATAGCGTACTTGAGCAGACGCGCCAACAGCTCCGTTCCGCCAGTGGTAGCACCCTTGAGCATCAGAATACCGACTGCGGCACCGACTGCAACACCGCCGTAGATACCAGCTAGCAGATGGTCCATGGGGGGGAACATACCGAACGCATAGTTCAGACCGTCAATCATCAGAGAACTGGCGGTGATGGCATAAATCGTACCAATCAACAGCTTGGGACCCTGCTTTTTCCATGCCAGAAACAGAATGGGAATGTTCATAACCAGAGCAGTGGTACCGATAGGGAGCGTAGGGAGGAAGAAATTCAAAATCTGTGCCACACCGGTGAAGCCACCGACGGAGAGGTTGTTGGATTGGTAGAAACAGTTGAATCCAAAGGCATACAGGGCGCAGGCAATGGTAATAAACATATAGTCCCACAAAATACGCAGGACAGGGTTCTTAAAATTGCGATTCATACGATAGTTCTCTCTTTCTTTTTATAGCAATTTCATCTGGTCGCTGTCGTCTTCCTTTAATAGCGCACCAGCGGCCGGGATAGCACGGCAACGGTAGCGGCCGAGATTGGTGATGGTACTCTCCTGTAGGGGGCGCACTTCCTGCAAGCGATATTTTGGTTTGAAGGTCATCAGCTGTACGCCGACCGTGGTGCGCGTGGCCTTGGGAGTGAGCAGTGCGGTGTTGAAGATGAGGGCGCGGACTTCGTTGGAATACAGGACCAACTCCTGTTCCTCTTTCAAGTGGAGCAAAGTGACCAGTGGGCTCTTGTCGTTATACGCACCTGTGAGTTTACGTCGGTTAGAAGTAGTGGCATAACTGTTCAAATCCACGCGCGCTACCTTGCCATTCTCAAAGAAGAAGAACACAGCACCGCTGTAGTCACCAGGGAGAATCATGGACAGGACACGCTCCTGGGGGTCCATGCCGAACTTAGTCGGCAGATAGTCACCCAAGGCACTGGCTTTGGTGTCTGCAAAGTCGTGTAGACGGCACTTGTAGACCTGTTGCTTGTCGGTAAAGAACATGACTTCTGCTTTGTTCGTGGTTTCCAAGGTCTGCATGAGGGAGTCGTCGTCTTTGTATTTCTGTGTGTCTGCCATGCGTAGGGATTGGGGGGTAATTTTCTTAAAATAACCGCCCTTGGACAAGAAAATGGTGACGGGGTAGTCGGGGATGTCGTCTGCCTCATCTACGGCTTCCAGTTGGTGCTCGTAGAGGATGGTTGTGCGGCGCGGTACGGCGTACTTCTTCTTGACAGTTTCCAACTCTTTGATAATCAGTTTACGGATACGGTTGGCATTTTCGACTAAGTCCTCCAAGTCGGCAATCTCGTCGCACAGACTCTCCTCTTCCTGTACGCGGCGGAGGATATATTCTCGGTTAATATTACGCAGTTTGATTTCCGCAACATACTCCGCCTGTATCTCGTCGATGCCGAAGCCAATCATCAGGTTGGGGATAACTTCGCTCTCCTCCTCTGTGTCACGGATGATTTGGATGGTCTTGTCGATATCCAACAGAATGCGTTTCAGACCTTTGAGGAGATGCAGTTTTTCTTTTTTCTTGTGCAACGAGAAGTAGATACGACGGCGGACTGATTCCTTACGCCAAGCGCACCACTCGCCCAACAGTTCGCGCACGCCCATGACACGGGGCATACCAGCGATGAGGACATTGAAATTACAGCTGATGGAATCCTGTAGCGTAGTGGTTTTGAACAGTTTGGCCATCAACTTGTCTGGGTCGGTACCACGCTTGAGGTCGATAGCGAGTTTTAAGCCAGAGAGGTCAGTTTCATCGCGCATATCGTTGATTTCTTTTAATTTACCCGCCTTAATTAACTCCGCGACTTTGTCAATAATCGCCTCGGTGGTGGTGGTGTACGGAATTTCGTAGATTTCAATGAGGTTTTCTGCTTTGAGGTAGCGGTACTTGCCACGGATTTTGATAGAACCTCGGCCAGTGTTGTACACATCTTCCAGTGCGTTGCGGTCGTAGAGAAGTTCGCCACCCGTAGAAAAATCGGGGCCGAGGAGCGTGGCGGAGAGGTCACAGTCGGGATTTTTCAGGTAGGCGATAGTGGTGTCGCACACCTCGCCCAGATGGAAGCCACACAGTTGGGATGCCATACCGACTGCGATGCCCTGATTGGCACTCACGAGAATATTGGGGAAAGTCGTGGGCAGAAGGGCAGGCTCTTTCATCGTGTTGTCGTAGTTGTCGATGAAATCCACGGTGTCTTGGTCGATGTCACGGAAAATCTCGGCGCAGATGGGGGAGAGCTTGGCTTCCGTATAACGGCTGGCCGCCCACGCCATATCGCGCGAGTAAACTTTTCCGAAGTTACCTTTGCTGTCCACAAAGGGGTGGAGCAACGCACCATAGCCGTGGGACAGACGC
>JAZRID010000029.1:0-2791 GCA_045645125.1 Oscillospiraceae bacterium
ATTCCGAAAAATCTTGTGGGGACTCTCTTTATTGCTTTTTCCAACTGGATAAATTGCCGTTTTGATTACAGCAGGGAAACCAGCTGATAAATCCAGTTTGCGGCGACACCAGCGCACAGACCGCCGACAGTGTGGGACAGAATAGCGCGACCAGTCAGATCGCTGTGCTTGAGGCTGTCCATCATAGCGACATGGGTGCTGAGATAGCCACTCCAGCACATACACATAGAGGTGAACACGGCGACATCGTGGGCAGTTGCAGTGCCTGCACTAATCATACCGGGAATCAGACCAATAGCTGCACCAGCGGCACCGAGGGCCGTGACGGGGACAGCGATACACTCTGCACTGGTGAAACCAAACAGGGGCTTGAGGAGGAAGGAGATTTTCTCACCGACCCAAGGCAGGAAAGCGACACCCTCATAAGCACCACCAGCATAGCCACCCTCGGGTGCGCCATTGGTGAGCATCATCACCATGGTGCAGATAATCAGAACACCGGGAATGATGTCGAAGCCGAGTTGCACACCAGTCTTACCGCCACTCATCAGGCAGTCGATGACGCGCATACCAACGCCCTTCTTTGCCTTGTTCGCATCGTCATCCGTAGCGACTGCACCCTCGAGAGGCGCACAGGGAGCGTCCGTGCCGAACACTTTCTTGGTGTGGCTGAGCATCAGACGAGTGCTGACGACACTACCGATGATAGCACCCACATTACCAATCAGAGCGGCAGTCAAGAGGTTCTCGCCCGTGGGGGAGTTAATGCCAATCATAAAGGTGGTGACAATCAGACCCATACCGAAAGCAGTACCAAGATTGGACAGGGCAGGGAGCTGATACTTCTTGAAGTAGCCACGGAATTTGCCGTCATTGGCGAGGGCAAGGATGGCGGGGTTATCGGACAGATAAGTAGTGATGATACCCAGAGAGGCCGCACCGGGCAGACCAAACAGGGGCTTCATCAGAGGGGATACCAGTTTGTTAATCAGGTCAACGACACCGAACTCGCTGAGCAGAGCGGATACGGCACCAGCCAGAACGGCGATTGCCATAATGTAGAAAACGGTTTCCATCAAGAGGGCGTAGGCGGTGTTCATCATGGTGCTGAGCATATTTGCTGCACCCATCACACTGCCGATGGAGCAGAAGATGCCGAGGAAGATAGCAAGGAAAATAAGTGGTCCAAGAGTAAACTTGCGTTTCGCGTTAGCCATAACAATGATTCCTTTCTAAAGGTATTTTGTGGTCAACCTAGTATACTATAGGGTAAGAAGATTTGTAAAGGATAAAAAAACAGATTTTGACAAAATTTTTTCAAAAAAGGCGAAAGAAGGCCGCGAAGCGAACGGAACGCTTCGCGGCACTTGAAAGCGATGTTAGTCTTCGTCGTCCTCGCAGTCACCACAGCAGCACTCGCCACAGCAGTCACTCAGCTCAGACAGGTCAAACTCCAACTTCTCGCCACAGTTGGGGCACTGCACACAGCCGTCCTCCAGGATGGTTTCGTCAAAGAGAATCTCTTCTTCGCAGTTGGGGCAGGTGGTTTCGTAAACCTCGCCGTCCTCGTCTTCGTCGTCATCCTCGTCCTCATCGTACTCGCCGTCCATCTCATAGAGATAGGTTTCGACATCGCTGAGGTCGTCGCTGATAGCATCCATGCCTTCCTCGAGCTCGGCCAGCTCCTCGTAGAGGTCCTCCATCTCGAGAGCCATGTCTTCCAGCAAGTCCATCATCACGGTGAGGAGCTTGCCCTCTTTGGTCTTGGTGTCCAGACTCAGGCCCTCAGCCAAGCCCTTCATATACGCGACCTTTTCCAGAATTTCCATGGTAAAATCTCCTTTCAAAGTGTCCGATAGTTGCGGTGGTGTGCCCACACAGCAAATTACCTTAGTTCTTGCAGCGGGAGAGATACTCGCCAGTACGGGTATCGATGGTAATCTTGTCACCGACATCGATGAACAGAGGAACCTTGACCTCTGCACCAGTCTCCACAACAGCGGGCTTGGTGACATTGGTAGCGGTGTTACCAGCGAAACCAGGCTCGGTCTCGGTGACGGTCAAATCCATGAAGTTGGGGCACTCAACACCGAAGACATTGCCCTTGTAGCTCAGGACCTTGCACATGGTGTTCTCGGTGACGAAGCGGAAAGCGTCGCCCAGCAGGTCACGGGACAGGGGAACGCTGTCATAGGTCTCCTGGTCCATGAAGTAGTACAGGTCGCCATCGTTGTAGCTGTACTCCATGTCCTTGCGCTCCACGAAAGCTTCCTCAAACTTTGCAGTGGGGTTGAAAGAAGTTTCGGTGACAGCACCGGTGACGACATTCTTCATCTTGGTACGAACGAATGCAGCACCCTTGCCAGGCTTAACATGCTGGAATTCGACGACCTGCATGATTTTGCCGTCCATCTCAAAAGTCTTGCCATTGCGGAAATCGCCGGCGGTAATAGTTGCCATATTTCATATCCTCCTATATGGAAATAAATTTGTCCACGAGATATTTTACCGTATTTCTGTTGATAATGCAAGTATTTTGTGGTAAGTTTGAAATAGAATATGAAAATAATACAGCGATACAGGTAGGTGTTCCCGTATGATAGACATTTTATACAAGGATACAAGCATAATCGTGTGTATCAAACGCGCTGGAGCGTTGTCGTGTGTCTGAAACGGCCCGGAGAGCTGTCTCAGGCAGGAAAACCGGGAGAAAAAAGTCTGCTCACCGCGTTAGAGACTGAGCTTGGCGGTGCGATCTATCCCGTCCATCGGCTGGACCGGGAAGCGGGAG
>JAZRID010000030.1:0-8896 GCA_045645125.1 Oscillospiraceae bacterium
GGCGGTGGATATCTCGCAACAGGTCGCCCAACTCATTCAAGAGATTGTCACCACCTCCGAGGAACAGCGTACCCAGATTGCTTTCATTCTGAAAGGTATCCAGGAGATAGCCGAACTGACCGCGGGCGACTCCAACACCGCAGAGCAAAATGCTACAGCGAGTACCGAGCTTTCCAGTCATGCACAGACCCTACGCGAACTGGTTTCCCACTTCCATATCCGCGCCCACTGAGCGACCTAAATCATAGACAAAAAATTACCGGACATTCGGAGTAATTCCAATGTCCGGTGTTTTGTATCCTGTCGTATTCACATCCCGTCATTCGCTCACTTTTTTGACCAAAAGTAAGTATTCTCCATAGAGAAGTATGATGGAAAACAAAATGGAGCCTGCTAAGAACTTCCAATATGCCTCCTCATCATAGGCAATAAAATCAAATAGAATTCCTGTTCCCTTATCACGACGCATAATAAACGCATCAGATTCCGTAATGGTAACAATTGCATCCTTGGGAATCACTCGATATGTACCGTTTTCCACATTCATAATGTATTCCCTTTCCTCTTCGTAAGTAATGGGAACACATATGTAACTACTATCGGTTTCCAAAAGTTTTCCATATTCTTGTGTATTCGCATCACCATCTACAGCAATACTCTGCGGAATATCAAACAATATAATTTTTTGATAATAACCCATCAAATAAACAAAGAACAACGATAAAAGAAAGACAGTAGCACCTATAATCAATCCGACTGCCCAAGAGTCATATATTTTATTCTTCTCAACATGAACGATTGCTTTCGTCTGATAAAATTTCCTCGCACCACATAAGAGCGTGAGCAATATATTCATTACCATAGAACTAATGACCATGGACAGGATAAAATCGTTGCCGCCATTTACAAGTATCAATATAAAGAAATACAGGATGAAAAAAGTAGCTGGCAACGCAATATATCTACTATTTCTCAATACCCATTTTGCAATGCATGTACTTCTTGTATTTCGTACAGTTGGTTTTTCTAATACCTTGATAATCATGTTGTTATACTTTAACTGAAGAATAACATAAATAACAGAGATGGGAACAGCAACCACAAAACCATAAAAATTACTTACAGAGTCCACTGCACTCTCAAAATACTGAATTGGCAGATTGTAGCACTCAAAATAGCTGTTCCAATACATAAAACTGTATAATGATGTCAATAAATTCGCTAAATATCCCAACACACCAACCGCAAGAGCAGCACCAATCGCTTTGCCAGTGTCAAAGGTTTCGAAAACACTTAATAAAAAGGATTTCATCATGGATTCTTTTAAGTTATCATTTCTCATAATATTCCCCCTATGTTTTTATTATATATAATTATTATAACACACATATCAAAAAATGACAGAGGCAAAACACCCCTGTCATACTTTTTATTCTGTTTTGGTTTCCTCATCTTGGAGGGCGGTCTGTTGGCTGTCCATGAGGGAATCCGTTAAAATTTGTCGTTTCTGGTCGCGTGTAACACCGATATAGCTACCCATACTCTCCACACTCTGCATCAACGCGGTACTTGCACCGACAGGAAATATTATTTTTCGTTCCTGCATCCGTCCTCACCCCGCCGCCTGCAACATATTTTCAATCAAAATCCCATATCCTTTTGTGGGGTCATTGACTAACACATGCGTCACTGCCCCCACGAGTTTCCCATTTTGAATGATGGGCGAACCGCTCATGCCCTGCACGATACCGCCAGTTTTGGCGATTAGCTCTTGGTCGGTGACACGCAGGAGTAAATTTTGTGCGCCTGTGGGGTCGAGTATTTTTACAATTTCGATATCATATTCTTCCACTTGGTCGCCATTGACATTGGCATAAATCACCGCGTTTCCCTCACGCACTTCGTCACGCGAGGCGACTGGAATCGCTGGTTTATTGGTCATTTCACAGTTTTCAATACATCCAAATACGCCCTGTTCGGTGTTTGCGGTTACGGTTCCCATATCGTGCGTCAAGTCAAACTCTCCGCGCAATTGACCGGGTGCGCCGACACTGCCTATCTTAACCGCCTTGACTTTGGATGCCATTACTGCACCGTTCAACAGTGGCAGTAACAGTCCCGTGTCGCCATCAGTCACGCCATGTCCCAACGCGCCAAATTGCCCTGTCTGTGGGTCATAAAAGGTGACTGTCCCGATACCGGCCATGCTGTCACGAATCCACGCGCCCAGTCGATAGGTGCCATCGTCATCGGCGACTGGGGTTGCGGAAAGCGTCAACTCCTCGCCGTCGCGGTTGGCCCCCAGCTCGACCACACCCCCACACTGCAACAGCCGTGCAAACTGCTCACTGCTCTCGACCTGTGTGCCGTTCGCCTCCTCGATAACATCGCCTACCTGTAGACCACAGTCCGCGCCCGGTGCGCGTAACCCGTGTGTAGTTTCGACCTGCGCCAGACCGATGACCACCACACCGTCCGCAAACAATTTAATGCCGATGGTGTGCCCCACTGGTACCAGTCGTTCGGGTGTTTTCTGCACCGCCGCCGCAGGGGTTCCCCATAGTCCTTGCACTGCCAACAGCGCACTGAAAAAAAGTGCCGTAATTGCTCTGCCCTTTCCACTCCTTTTCATCCATCACATCACTCCCCTCCAAAAAATTTTTTCTGTCGAACTTTCACCGACACGATTACTTTGCTCTTTTTTCGATTCCTTAACCGCCGTATATTTTTCTAAATTGCAGAAAAAAAGACACCGCAGACCAAAGTCTGCGGCATCTGTCATACTGCGGTAAAGATGGGATTTTTATGCACTTCAATATCCAGCGTGTACTTTCCAAATTCAAACGGCATACCATCACCCCTTAATTACGCCTCATCTTCATCGGAATCCATTGCATACACATAGATATCAGTATCTATCTGGGTGCGTGTTGCAAGGCAAAATTCCATAATATCGAAGGTTGGGTCTAAAGATGGTGTTGGTTCTCCGACATAAATCGTCGGCACAACCTCCAGAAAAAACGAAACATCTTTCTCTAATCGTATAGTGTTCAAAAGGTCTATTTTGTCCAACAGTGGTGCGATGGTTTTTCTCATCTGATTTTCTACCAAACCATCATACTCATCACATCTTCCAAACGACCAATTGGCGCAAGTATATGTAGTAACTCCATCTCTCCGCACATCCCCGATTTTCCAACTATTATCAGGTTGCAGTCCCAGTATTGCGGTCACTTCCTCTGGGTCAAAGTCCCCTGCTATCCTAAAGTATGTATAACACGAATTTTTACTCTTGCCATTTCTCTGTTCCATTCACATTCCCCCATTACCTACATCATCTTAGCTAAGATAATTCTATCATATCCATACCAAAAATGACAGGCTAACTTTTGCGTTCCTGTGTAAAAAAGACACCGCAGACCAATGTCTGCGGCATCTGTCATACTGCGGTAAAGATGGAATTTTTTATCAACCACCGTTGAACAGCTTGAGGATATCGTCAAAGTAGGCTTTTTCCTCGTTCTGCTGTGCCTGCTGGCCACGCAGGAGCGTATCAAACTGCTCTTTTGCGGTCATATTCGGGTCGATTGTGTAAGCAGGGGGGACAGGAGGGACAGTCGTCGTTGCCTGTTGTGCGTGTGCCTGTTCTTCTCTCTTAGCCTTGGCGGCAGCATTGGCGGCCTCGACAGCTCTCATCTTTGCTTCTTCGTCAAAACCAGTTGCAATAACAATGACACGAATCTCGTCATCCATGCTCTCGTCAAAAGTTGCGCCAAAAATGGTACTAGCATCGGGGTGCACCGCCTCCTGTACCAGAGAAGCGGCCTGCTCGACATCCTCAAAACTGATATCGGGAGAACCAGTGACATTGATGAGGATACCACGCGCACCGTGGATGGAGGTTTCCAGCAGGGGGCTGGAGATTGCCATACGGGCGGCTTCCTCTGCCTTGCCCTTCCCAGAGGCACGACCCACACCCATGTGTGCCAGACCAGCACCCTTCATAATGGTGGTGACATCCGCGAAGTCCAAGTTGATAAAGCCAGTTTCACGAATCAGGTCGGAGATAGACTGCACAGCCTGACGCAACACATCATCTGCAATTTCAAAGGCATTGGCAAAGGTAATTTTCTGGTCAGTTGCGTGCTTCAGACGGTCGTTGGGGATGATAACGAGGGAGTCGACCTTGTCACGCAGTTCCTTGATACCAGCCTCTGCCTGACGCATACGACGCGCACCCTCGAAACCAAAGGGCTTTGTAACGACACCAACGGTCAGAATCCCCTGTTCACGGGCAGACTCTGCCACGATGGGAGCCGCACCCGTACCAGTACCACCGCCCATACCAGCGGTGATAAATACCATATCAGTATCTTCCAGTGCCTTGGTAATTTGACTACGGCTCTCCTCCGCACTCTTGCGTCCAACTTCGGGGTTAGAACCTGCACCTTGACCGTGCGTCAGCTTCTCACCAATCTGAATCTTATACGACGCACTGGACTTATTCAACGCTTGCTTGTCCGTATTGATTGCAATGAAATCCACACCGTCCACACCAGCGCGCACCATGCGATTGACTACATTATTTCCGCCGCCACCGACACCGATGACTTTGATTTTAACTACATTATCAGGCGCAGTTACCAATTCAAAAGGCATAACAATCCTCCTCGCGCAGGTTTTACCCGGCGTATTTTTATGGGAGCAAACAACACCCCCACTAATAAATTCATAAGTTACAGTTCATTATATTGGTTTTCTCCGATTTGGTCAATAGTTGTTTCACGATTTTTTTAGAAAAATTATTCAGATGGGGTTTCCTGCCGCCGATGCGGAATCAGTCGCACCTCATTTTCATCATCCATCGTCATGCGAATAATACCAGTTTCATTCGGTTGCAGTTCCTTGACCACTGCATCCAGACAGTCGAGTTTGTATGCAAAATCTGCGTCATAGTAGAGCTCGACATCAAATCGCCGTGCGTAGTTCAGCACCAAAATTTCGGGGTTGCTCGCATCAATGCGCTGTGTCTTGTCCAACATTCCGCGCTCACCCAACGCAGTGACCAGTTCTTTCAGCCGTTCCGTAGAGAGTGCGCCCTCCTCCGACAATGCGAGGGGCGCGCCAATTGCACCATCCTGTGCCGTCAGACCGTGCAACACGACATAATACTCCGCTTCTTCTGCATCGGTCGTGTCTACAATCTTTCCTGTTTCACTCACCAACCACCACACACCATCCCCTTCCACGGCGAGCGTGGCGCGTGTTTCTGTGACCTCTACGGTCAGTCCGTCGGGGAAAGCGCGGTTAATACGCACATCGGTAATATAGGGAAGTTCCGTATACAGACGCTGTGCAATCGCATACTTATCGAGCAAAATCAGATTATCTCCCTGCACCACACCGCACACATCAATAATTTCCTCCGTGCTATAGCGGTCATTTCCACTCACAGAAATCTGTTGCACCGTGAAAAAGAGAGTGAGTGCGGCCACGATAACCACCGCCGTCAAAAAGATTGACAGCAACCGCAACAACGGAACAAGTCGCCCTCTCGCCCGCCGACGGCTGTTTCTTTTTTTTGCCATTTCAGTTCTCACTCTCCTTTTTCTCTCTATTGTTCGTCTGCACTCCATTGAATATGCGCGCCAAGCTGACGGAGGTCCCTAACAGGGTCCTCATACCCACGCAAAATATGCTGGGTTTCTCCAATGACGCTCTCCCCCTGTGCAGAGAGAGCCGCCACCAACAGGGCGGCACCACCGCGTAAATCCGTCGCACGCAGAGGTGCGCCGTGCAACTGTGCCACCCCTGTGACCACAGCCACGCGGTCCGCTACACTAATCTCCGCCCCCATGCGCCGTAGTTCATCCACATGGCGATAGCGGTTTTCAAATATGTTCTCTACAAATACACTCGCCCCTCGACTTCTGAGCAGAGCCGCCATCAAAATGGCCTGTGCATCTGTCGGAAAACCGGGATACGGTGCGGTACGGACAGTCCCAATCGCGTGTAGTCGTCCGTTGCTCCGCAAAATCACGCGGTTTTCCTCGCTGACAATATGGCATCCTGCCTCATGCAGTGCCGATGTAATCGTTGAAAAATGGCGTGGGTCAACACGCACCAGTTCAATCTCTCCGCCGACCGCCGCCACACACGAGAGATAGGTCGCCGCCACAATGCGGTCTGGCATCACCGTAAACGAGGCATCATGGGTCGGTTGTCGTCCCAACACACGGATGGTCGAACTGCCTGCGCCACGCACCGCACAGCCAATGGCATTGAGATATGCCTGTAAATCCACAATCTCTGGCTCGCGCGCGGCATTCAGAATCAGTGTTTCTCCCTGTGCGCCACAGGCGGCAAGTATCGCATTCTCTGTCGCGCCCACACTGGAAATCGCCAGTGTTATCTCCTGCCCCGTCAGTTCTTCCGCCGAACAGTCCAACACACCACCATACTCCACAATCTGCGCGCCTAATGTCCGCAGGGAGGCCAGATGCAGGTCAATGGGACGCGGACCAAGTTCACACCCTCCAGGGTAAGACAGTTCTGCGCGCCCCATGCGCGCCAGAATCGCCCCCAGAAAAATCATCGACGAGCGCATTTCACGCATCAATTTCTCAGGGATATCCCAACGCGTCGGTGCGGTCGCATCGACCACCAGTGCCTCCCCCTCCCATCCAGCAGTACACGCCAGATGGCGCAGGATTTGAATACTCGCCTCTACATCGCGCAAGCGCGGACAACCGTACAACACACTCCGCCCAGCGTGGAGCAATGTCGCCGCCAGAACAGGTAGCACACTATTTTTCGCCCCCTGTATCGCCAGCGTTCCCTCCAACCGCCGTTGGCCTTCGATTTTAATTTCTCTTGTTTCTTTCATAGCTACCCCTCCGCAGATGGTTTATTTCCTAACCCATCTTATGCGTTTGGGGCAACAGTGCTACTTCACACGCTTTTTACACAGTGCCATCACCGCACTGTAGATTTTTTCGGACGCATCAATCGTGCCCAACGAGGACATCGCTACGCCCATCGCCTCGCGCCGTGCCGTATCATCTAAAATCGCACAGGCGGTATCATACAGCAGTTTACCACTGCAATCCTGTTCTTTTATCATCACCGCGCCACCGGCATCCGCCAGTACACGCGCATTGTGTTCCTGATGATTATTCGCCACATTGGGCGAAGGAACGATAATCGCAGGAACGCCCAGTGCCGTCAACTCACTACTACTACTCGCTCCTGCGCGGCAAATTACCAAATCTGCCGCACGCATCAGCGTTCCCATATCGTTGATATACTCGCGCACCTCCAACTCAGGAGTATGCGCGAGCTGTATCCCTGCTGTAGTGAGGAACTCCTGCATCGCCCGACACCCCACGACACCTGCGCCGTGGACATGGTGAAATTTCCGTTCTTTCGCTTCCAACGCAAGAAAATCCACCATCTGTCGATTCATGGAGGACGCACCCAGACTGCCCCAAAACGATACAATTAAGGGGCGACCATCGTCCATGCCGAGCTTTTTCTTTGCCTCACTACGACTCAGCGTAAAGAAATCACCGCGCACAGGGGTTCCTGTCACCAACACTTTCTCTGGCTGTCGGTAATTTTTGCGACACTCCTCAAAGCCAACCATAATCAAATCCGCGTGTTTTTCGAGCAGTCTTGTCGTCAGACCAGGAATCGCGTTTGACTCATGGATAGCCGTTGGAATCCCCTGTTTGGCAGCCGCACGAATCATCGGGTAACTGGCATATCCGCCTGTCCCCACCACCAAATCCGCAGGAAACTCCGCCAATAGCTGTCGCGCCTCTGCAGGGGAACGAATTAAATTTTTGATGGAGATGAGATTATGCCGAATCTCCTTGGGCTTCAGCGAGCGGTGAAAACTGGACACCTCAACCGCCCGAAACGGCCAACCAGCCTCCTCAATCAGACGACGCTCGATACCGCGCCGTGCGCCGACAAATAAAATCTCACTGCCCGACTGTCGCTCGCGAATCAGACCTGCCAGTGCCAGTGCAGGATTGACATGACCTGCCGTACCACCGCAGGTAAAAATCACTTTCATATCGACCATCCGTTCTGTCGCCCAAGACGGCAACCAACTCACAAAATACTGTGTTTCTAATTATTTTTTGGTGCTGGAATTTGGCGCGAAACCGATAGCACAAGCCCTATCTCTGCCAACTGGAACACCAGTGCCGTACCGCCGTAGCTAAAGAACGGCAGAGAAATACCAGTTGCAGGGATAACACCAGAAACAACCGCGATGTTTAGGAAAGTCTGCAATGCAATCTGCGTAATAACGCCGACAATCAACAGACTGCCAAAGCGGTCACGGGCTTTGATGGCCAACCAATAGCCACGCATAATCAACAGGGCAAACAGGAACATAATCAGCGTTGCCCCTATCAGTCCCAACTCCTCACAGATAACCGCGAAGATAAAGTCGTTGTGTTCCTCTGGTAGGAACATGAACTTTTGCCGACTTTTTCCCAGTCCAGCCCCCCAAAGGCCACCCGACCCGATGGTAATAAAGCTCTGTGCCATCTGGTAGCTCTTATCCTGCATATCCCAGAACGGGTCGCGCCAAGTCGTAATACGGTGGGAGTTATACCCGATTTTTTCCATCAAGTCGGTATACAGCAACAGATAGCCACCGACGACACCCAGACCACCGCCAAAGGCTAACCACCCCCAGTGGATACCGCCCACGACCATCATCACCGCACCGATACCCACCAATAGAATCGCACCCGACATATGTGGTTCCAAGAGAACCAAAACGGCAATCAAAATTAGAATCGCCCCATAGGGCACAATTCCTTCCTTAAAAGTACGCATTTTTTCTCGTTTCTTCGAGATACTGGCGGGAAAAAACACG
>JAZRID010000031.1:0-2407 GCA_045645125.1 Oscillospiraceae bacterium
AATCTGCGCGTTGTGGGGGGAATGATGCATGTACTCGGCATCCTTGTGGCCCAGGTCGTACAGGCTACGATAAATCTCAGCAGCCCAATCCAGAGTCTCGCGGCTCTCGGTTTCGGTGGGCTCGAGCATCAGTGCCTCGTGGACAATCAAGGGGAAGTACATCGTCGGGGGATGCATACCGTGGTCAATCATGGTCTTAGCAACATCCAGAGCGGAAACACCAGTTTCCTTCTTGAAGTCGCTCAGGTCCAGAACGAACTCGTGCATGCAGATGCGGTCGAAGGCAGGGGTAAAGGTACCCTTAATCTTGGCCTGCAGGTAGTTGGCGTTCAGAACAGCGTTCTTAGCAGCCTCAGGAATACCCTCGCGGCCCAGCGTCATAACATAGGTCAGAGCCTTCAGGACAACACCAAAGTTGCCGTGGAAGCTACGGACCTGCAGGTGGTCCTCACCGTCAACCAGAGCGCACTTGGGCAGGTAGGGAGCCAAGTGTGCCTTGCAACCGACAGCACCTGCGCCAGGGCCACCGCCGCCGTGGGGGGTAGCGAAGGTCTTATGCAGGTTGGAGTGGATGCAGTCGAAGCCCATGTCACCAGGACGGACAACGCCCATAACAGCGTTGAGGTTTGCACCGTCGTAGTAGCACAGACCACCAGCCTCATGCACCAGACGGGTGATTTCGAGGATGTTCTCATCGAAAATACCGACGGTGTTGGGGTTGGTCAGCATCAGACCAGCGGTGTCATCGCCCAGAACAGCCTTCAAGGCCTCGAGGTCGACACAGCCGTTGGGAGCAGATGCAATGTTGATAACCTGATAGCCGCACATATTAGCGGTAGCAGGGTTGGTACCGTGTGCGGAGTCGGGAACGATAATCTTGGTACGCTTTGCGCCCTCACCGCGAGCCTCGTGGTACTTCTTAATCAGCAGAATACCAGTGAACTCACCGTGTGCACCAGCAGCAGGCTGGAAGGTGCAGTCGTCCATACCGAAGATTTCGCAGAAATACTTGTTGGCAACATCCAGAGCCTCACGGCAACCCTCAGTAGCATGAGCAGGAGCCAGAGGATGGACATTAGCAAAACCGGGCAGAGCAGCCATCTCCTCGTCGATACGGGGATTGTACTTCATGGTGCAGGAGCCCAGGGGATAGAAACCGCTGTTGACACCGTGCACGCGCTTGTTCAGCTCGGTGTAGTGGCGGGACAGTTCGGTTTCGCTGACCTCAGGGAGGTGGGGGGCAGCTTCACGCTTCAGAGCGGCAGGCATTTCCACCAGCTCGACATCGCAAGCGGGCATCAGGTCGAGGTGACGACCAGCCACGCTTCTTTCAAAAATCAGCTTCATTATGCGCACACCTCCTTGACGATAGCGACGGTCTTGTCCAAATCAGCCTTGGTAGCCTTCTCAGTAGCGCACCACAGTACGCCACCCTCGACAGGCAGACCGCCCAGGATGCCAGCGTTCTCCAGTGCCTTCAGCACCTCGTCGACCTTGGGCATCTCAACGACGAATTCATGGAAATACTCACCAGTATACTTCAGGGAGATACCGGGGATTTTGCACAGCTCATTGGCGAGGTAATGTGCCTTGGACATGGACTGGCTAGCAACAGCGGCCAGACCATTGGGACCCATAGCGGAGCAGTACACGCCAACAATCAGAGCGCACAGAGCCTCGTTGGAGCAGATGTTACTGCTTGCCTTCTCACGGCGGATGTGCTGCTCACGAGCCTGCAGGGACAGAACGAAAGCGCGGTCGCCGTTGCTATCAACGGTCTCACCGATGATACGGCCGGGCAGCTTACGCATATGCTTGGTGGTGGTGGCCATGAAGCCGAGGTAGGGACCACCGTAGCTCAAAGGCATACCCAGAGGCTGTGCCTCACCGACAGCAATATCAGCACCGCAGTCCTTGGGGGTCTTCATAATGCCCAGAGCGATGGGGTTGCAACCCATGATGTACATAGCACCTGCTTCGTGGGTAGCCTCACCGATAGCTTCGACATCCTCGAACAGACCATTGAAGTTGGGCTGCTGGACATAGACAGAAGCGACATCGCCTGCTGCCAGCATCTCCTTCAGAGCCTCCAGGTCGGTCTTACCGTCCTTGGTGGGGATGACGCGCAGCTCATCGTTGGTGCCGTAGCAGTAAGTACGGACAACATTGATGGTTTCGGGGTTGGAAGCACCAGAAATCAGGGTGACGCGACGCTTGCGGTCACGGCACATAGCAGCTGCCTCAGCGGCGGCGGTAGCACCGTCGTACACGGAAGCGTTGGAAACATCCATGCCAGTCAGCTCGCAAATCATGGTCTGATACTCGAAGATAGACTGGAGAATACCCTGGCTCATCTCAGCCTGATAGGGGGTGTAAGCGGTCAGGAACTCCTCCTTGGCAGGGATGT
>JAZRID010000032.1:0-2216 GCA_045645125.1 Oscillospiraceae bacterium
TATCTTACCACAATCACAATAGGTTGTCCAAATTTGCTCTATTCATCATTCATCTCATCATACACCATGTGTCACTATACCACTTTCCAAGTGAAAAAGAAAGTCGCGTGTAAAAGTTCTTTTTGCTCCTATTGAAAAACAAAAAGAATCATACACGCAAAGGCTCGTGCGAATATGCAGAATATACATTACCTGTATATTCACATATATGTATATACATCAAACGAGTATCTCGATTCCATCCACCACAGTGCGGAACAGAATTGGTGTTATGATACGCTCAATACAAATACCAACACACAGACAAATCAGACAGAGTATAAACAGCATAAGATAGCGACCACCATTAGTCGGAGCCAGCCGTTTCCCCTTCCCCACAGCGAGTGCCACCAAACGCAACGATAAGAGGAGCGCTTCACTCGCCATCATTAAAAAACACGGTAAAGTAAATAGTAATCGCGTGGCCGTCAGAGCAGCCGCCAAAATAGCCCCTTCCCCCCCGAACGACTGCACAAAGCAGGAAACTGTATACAGAGAAAGGAATCCAAAGCCAACAGAAAAAATCGGGATACCGATTATCCCTAAAGAAGAAAAACCAAGTAGAAATGCTGCACAGACCCCGGAAAAGTAGAGCAACATACACCGCCCCAGTGGAACACTCTCCCCTACCTGTTCAAACCAAATACAGTAATCTGATAGATACTGGTGAAAGGCAGTCTGTGCCGACACATCGCAATTCTTTGCGTACAAGTGACCAAAAATTCCACCTAGAAAAAAACAAACAGCAAGAACTAGCATACTCATCGTTACAGGGGCAGGTTGTATGGTTCGTATCACCTGTAACGCGGAATTTCTACGCATTTCCATCACCTCATCCAAAGATATGCTTCGTGGACAAGGTTTATACGATTATTATAATCCAGATTTGTCATATGCGCAAGAATCTGTTTTATTTGTGCCTTTACGCAGAATCTTCATTTTGTAATCACTATTTTCTGTGGGGGATACCTCGCTTTGTATATATACAGATAGTAATTTTCAAAATTCCGCGGCGCATCGTCATTTTACCGAATACCAAATGTTATCTACATATATTCGTTATTTTACCGAATACAAAAAGTAGCTGTTAAAATAGACAACTGTGGACAATACCCTCCTTCATCTTCTTCGATTTCGTCGTTTTTCTCTACTGTTATCACGACGACGCTTTTTTCCTTTCCAAGAAGGTAGGATTCCAGCTAGTAATCCACCGACAGCCATTGCACCCCCTACCCCTGTCAGCCCTGCCCCAATTGTCCCAGCCTCACCAGACAGCAATCCCACTACAACCGTCAAAGCAAGAAACACTAATACTACCGCAGAAGCACTCAGCATCCCACCTTCTCCACCACGCATCACACTGAACGCACAACCTAAAAAGGATGCCACGGTGGCGGCAATACAAACGCTGAGATACAGCATCTCCTCTCCCCACACTTCGCAGTGAATGAACAGGGCCACGGGGAGCTGAAGTACCACATAACTGACCAATGCCAGAACTGCTCCGATTGCACTGTTTTGTATCAGTTTCTTAGAATTGGGAACCAGTAACTTAGACATAAAAAACCTCCCGACCACATGATACTGATGATGCAGTATACGGGTCGGGAGATTTGATTATTCCGCGTCAAGCGCGAACAGGTAGCAGGATTACTTCTTCTCGGTCGTTGCCTGCTGGGTATTGTTAGCGGAAACAGCCCACTTGTTCAGTTCCAGACGAACACGGTCATCGCTGGTTTCAATGACAATCGTTTCATCATTGACCATCACGATTTTACCAACGATACCACCGATGGTGGTGATTTGGTCGCCTTTCTTCAAGTTGCTTCGCATTTCCTCCGCCTGCTTCTTGCGCTTGTTTTCGGGACGAATCATGGCAAAATACATGAATGCGAACATGACAACAAGCAGAATCACAGGGGACAGAGCTTCCATGGAATTCATTGCATACTCTCCTTTATGACAGATTGGTTTGCAAAAACGCAAGGATAATTATACAAAATTTTCCTGCCTTTGGCAAGTACTAAATTTTGCGTTCCAACTTTTCGCTGTATTCCTCACGGAACGCATCAAATTCATTGGCATCAATGGCGGAACGAATCCGTTCCATCAGCGTATTGTAGAACCAGAGGTTGTGCATCACCGCCAGACGCATGGCCAACATTTCCTCCGCTTTG
>JAZRID010000033.1:0-2292 GCA_045645125.1 Oscillospiraceae bacterium
GGCTGGTGCCTACTGTCCCGACGAAACCTGTTTCGAGCAGATTTGGCTGAAAGGACGCGAATTTATGTTCATCCCCTCGGCAAATCCGACGGTCTATGAGGACGGTACGACAGACCCTGGCACTATCGTTCTCTCCACGGATGCCGACTTCCACTACACCTACCGCGTCACACAGCCGACCTGTCCGTACCACACCGAACTGATTGACCCCACCCTCCCAGACGAGGAAGAACCTCCTGTTCCTGGGGATGAGGATTACGAGTGGGGACCCGACTGGTGGGAATACGGTGAGCCAGCCGACCCCGACACACCGCTTCTCCCCCCCGATGAACCCGACGAGGGTGAGGGCGACAACGGCGACAGCGAGGATACCGATGGTTCTCTCCCCGAGGAACCAGATGAACCCGAAGTCCCAGAGGAACCAGACGAGCCAACCATCCCATAACAGATTATCCCACAGCCAATCGCGCTGTGGGATAGTTTTTTGTCAAAAATATCTAAAGTATATCTTGCATTCTTCGCATTTTTCAGTTATACTGTTTCGCAAGCGAATTAAATTTAGGAGAGGTATTGTTTTTATGAAGAAGCTTGGATTTGGTATGATGCGTCTGCCGATGCCAGACGCAAAGGTGCAGGACAAGGTGGATTTCGAGCAGGTTTGCACGATGGTTGACACCTTTGTGGAGCGCGGATTTACTTACTTTGATACCGCGTACTTTTACCACAAGGGAGAGAGCGAGAGAGTTGCCAAGAACGCAGTTGTCAATCGTTTAGAGCGCGAGCGTTTTCTCCTTGCCGACAAGTTGCCCCTCTCTCTCTTGAAGGACGCAGACAGCGTCAGACAGGAGGAAGTGTTTGCAGAGCAGTTTGAGAAGTGCGGTGTCGAATACTTCGACTACTATCTGCTCCACTGCCTGAATGTCGACAACTATGCAACCGCACAGCGTTTGGACACCTTCTCTTTCCTGCTGAAGAAGAAAGAGGAGGGCAAGATTCGCCACCTCGGATTCTCCTTCCACGACAAGGCAGAACTGCTCGACCAAATTTTAACTGAGCATCCCGAGGTCGAGTTCGTTCAGCTCCAGTTGAACTATCTGGATTGGGAGGACGAGCGTGTGCAGTCCCGTAAGTGCTATGAAACCGCAGTCAAGCACGGCAAAAAGGTCATTGTCATGGAGCCTGGCAAGGGCGGTCGCCTGGCCAATGTGCCCGACGAGGTCTTGCAGATGATGCAGGCCATGCACCCCGACTGGTCCCCTGCTTCTTGGGCTATCCGCTTTGCCGCCAGCTTGGAGCAGGTGATGATGGTGTTGAGCGGTATGTCGAACATGGAACAGCTCAACGACAACACCACCTATATGCAGGACTTCACCCCTCTGAACGAGGAGGAGATTCGTCTGCTGGAGAAGGCCGCCGAGATTATCAGCGCACAGCCTGCTATCCCCTGTACCGCTTGCCGTTACTGTGTGGAGGGTTGCCCCCGCAATATTCAGATTCCCGATTTCTTCCTGCTGTATAATCAGGACCAGTTGGTTCTGCGTAACGGTGGCAGTGCAAACCGCGAGCAGTACCGCAAGATTGCAGAGGGTCATGGCCTCGCTTCCGCCTGTGTGGACTGCAAGCAGTGCGAAACCGCTTGCCCCCAGCATCTGAATGTCACTGGATTCCTCCAGCGTGTCGCCAATACATACGAGAAATAATCTTTTTTCATCAAGGGCGTGTTGCTTTCTGCAATGCGCCCTTAAATTATTTGCAGTAAATTCACAACTTTTACTTGCGCTCCGACAGAAAATCTAGTATACTGTTGACTGTCGAGCTGTCTGCAACGGCTTGGCGAATTACACACAAACCCGCCGTTGTCTGACGGACAAATACGGCAGGAATTTTCGGAAGGAATGAATACAAATGAGCGCATCCAGAGAGAAAAAAAGACGGCAGCAAGTCGTGGCAACCAACGGTGGTCTTGACCCCAAAGCTGCCCGCGAGGCTGAGCGTCTTGCCGCAGAAAAGAAGTCCAAGATCCTGTACACCTCCATCGCAGCACTTTTTGTTGCCGTGTCCATCTTCCTGGTGGTCTTTAACTCCGGCATCATTCAGCGCAGCCGCACCGCCCTGACCATTGATGGCGAGAAGTACACCGCCGGCGATGTCAGCTACTACTACTACTCCGCTTATCAGAACTTCATGACCAACGGTTACGGCAGCTATTTCATCAACACCTCCCAGCCCCTGAGCAGCCAGAAGTGCGTTTTTGACTCCAGCATGACCTGGTCTGACTACTTCAAGGAAGAA
>JAZRID010000034.1:0-1708 GCA_045645125.1 Oscillospiraceae bacterium
GAAAGCCATCCTGCGGAATCGCTACAATCGCCAACCGTTGCCCCGTGTACTACTTGCTGATATGCGCGACGAAGTTCGTGCTGGCAACAGTGGTACCATCAGTAGTCTGTTGCGCCGAGAGTTAGAGGAAAATATCCGCCGTGGGGAACAGAGTATTCTGTTTCTCAACCGCCGTGGCAACAGTCGGATGTTGTTGTGTGGGGAGTGCGGTGCGGTACCAGAATGTCCGCGCTGTAGTGTGCCAATGACCTACCACAGCGCAAACGGTCGCTTGATGTGCCACTACTGCGGTCACTCGGAACGGGCATGGGATAGTTGTGACGACTGCGGTGGAATCATGAAGTATGTCGGTACAGGAACGCAGAAAGTCGAAGAAGAACTGCGCGCGCTGTTCCCCGACACCGCGATACTGCGTATGGATGCCGATACCGTTTCGGGCAACCATGAACAGCTGTTGGAGAAATTTGAAAAGAAGAAAATTCCAATTTTGCTCGGCACGCAGATGGTGGCGAAAGGATTGGATTTTGAAAATGTCACCCTCGTCGGCGTGTTGTCGGCCGATTTGGGGCTGTATGTGGACAACTATCGTGCCGCAGAGCGCACTTTTAGCCTGTTGACGCAGGTGGTGGGGCGCGCCGGACGCGGTAGTAAGGATGGGCGCGCCGTGATTCAGACCTTTACCCCGGAGAACGAGGTCATTTCCAGCGCGGCACGGCAGGACTACAATGCGTTTTATAGCAGTGAGATTCGGATGCGCCGTGCCAGACGCTATCCGCCCTTTGCGGATGTGTTTACTTTGACCATCTCGGGACAGGATGAGGGCGCGGTGCTTCGCGCGGCGGTACAGTTGCGCGATGGGATGCGACAGGCATTGCAATATCCAACGGCCGCCAATCTGCAAACAGAATTGCTCGGGCCTGCCCCTGCGCCGATTTTGAAAGTGAATAACCGCTATCGCTACCGCCTGTTCTGGGTGGGGCGCAATGACCACGCAACACGCGAGATTCTCGCGTACTATATCCGCGCATTCCATCAAAAGAAAGAGAATCGCGGCATGAATTTGTTTGTTGACTGCAATGCAGGGAAGTAATACAAAAGAGATGCGTCGGATTAGAACCGACGGAAGGAGGATATAATGGCTATCAGAAAGATTGTAACACAGGGCGACGAGGTGCTGACTAAGAAGTGCCGTGAGGTGACAGAGTTTAACGAGCGACTGCATGACCTGTTGGATGATATGGCAGATACTTTGGAGGAATCCGGTGGTGTCGGTCTGGCCGCACCGCAGGTTGGTGTCCTGCGCCGTGTGGTGCTGGTTATCAATGACGAGAACGAAATTTTGGAGCTGATTAACCCCGAAATCATCCACACTGAGGGTGAGCAGACGGGTCCTGAAGGATGTCTGAGCGTGCCTGGCAAGTTCGGTATGGTGACACGCCCCAATGTGGTGCGCGTTCGCGCACAGGACCGCTTCGGTGACTGGTTCGAGGCAGAGGGCGAGGAGCTGACAGCACGGTGCTTCTGTCACGAGTTGGAGCATCTGGACGGCCACCTCTATGTGGAGCATATCGACCACTTCCTCACCGAGGAGGAGTTACAGCAGTACTACAAGGAGCAGGGATACGAGTTGGAGGAGGACGAGGAGTAAATATGCGCGTTGTATTTATGGGTACACCAGAATTTGGTGTTTCCGTTCTTCGCAAACTGG
>JAZRID010000035.1:0-9086 GCA_045645125.1 Oscillospiraceae bacterium
CAATGTCAGTCCGCAAATGGTGGACTACTTCTTCCAGCAGACACTCGGTGGCTTCTGGAAAGGGCAGAAAGCCTTGCTCCCAGTTGGCAAGGAAAACTGTGACTGGACACTCGGTGTGCAGAACACCTATGTGAAGGATAACCAGTACACCACCGACCTCGTAAACTGGATGTATGACCAGGCGGAGAAGTCCAGCAAAAAAGCCAACAGCGACCGCGGCAACATGGACAAGGCAATCACCGCGAAGATGGATGCCAATATGACCTCGTTCTATTCCAAGTTCTACAGCATTTCCAAGAACGAGAAGGAAAATACGGCCCTCAGAAGCTCCCGCCAGACCGTTCTGAACATGCTACTGGAATACCGAAAGGCAACGGACAACGGGTATGTTACCAAGGCGCAGGAGGCTGTCTATGAGATTGTCCGCAAGGAAAAAGACACAGAATACCTCCCCAGCGTCATGCAGACCATTGTAAAGGACGGCAAAAAGAAGGAACACACACTCTCCCCACACCAGTATGTGGAGTACCAGACTGACTACCTGCGTCTGTATTGGGAATATGTTGAGGACAATATGCTGGGGGGTATGCGTTATGACGAGAAGCTGGCCGTGCTGAAAGCGGCGAAGACCGTCGCCCAAGAGAAAGCCACCGAGCGTACGCTCCAGAGGATTTGTGCGCCGACCAGAGAATTTACCAAGAAGTATAAGGGTGTTTCCGCAAACGACATTATCGAATTTAAGGCTGGTGTTATGCTGGCCGACGAAGACAATAGCGTGAAGCAGTCCGAAGTGGTTGACATCATTATTGATATGGCACTATCTGACGAAAACGCATGGACGCTCTACTTCAGCAAATATGATGGCAAGGCGGCGCATGAGGCACATCAGCACGGAATTTCCGCAGAGCTGTATATGACGGCAAAACTGGAGCTGGAGAAAATCAAACCAGACTACTACCATAACGGTAAGGAAGTGGAAGGGAGCAGACGGAAGAAGGTCGAAGCGTATCTGAGATCGGTATGCGACGACTACAAGGAGTATCTGTTCTTGCTTGGAACAGCGTACAGCTCCGTGAAGGACGACCACGACTATAAGATGTATTTCGGTTAAAACGAGAGGACACCCACCGATGGGTGTCCTCTAATATGATGGTTTCATTAGCATTTTTGTTAGCATTTTTGATACTGAAAACGCTAATAAATGCTAAAAATCATAGGTACATTCTTGCATATTTCAGTGAAGTAAAATCCCTGTAACCCTTGCAATATAAGAAAAATCCCTAGAACCATTACAGCTCTAGGGATTCACCTATTGGTCCGAGTGGCGGGATTCGAACCCACGGTACCGTGAGGTACACCTGATTTCGAGTCAGGCTCGTTATGACCACTTCGATAACTCTCCGTGCTTTTATCTCAACATCAGCCCTCAAAACCACTTCAGAAATTGGTGAGAACTAATGGGGAGAACTCGCTGATATTCACTTCTCAATAATACCCGAAAACCCCTGTAATATCAAGGTTTTTCGGCGGGATGCTTCCAAAGCGCTCACTCGATTTCGAGTGTTTTACACTGAAACGCCTTTACCGGAAATAGCCCCCATTTTGTGCCCTCCAGAGGACACGACCACGGCATCGAAATCATCCACCAAATCGCCACGGCAAGCATACCGTAAACCGGGAGAACCAATGGGGAGAACTCCCGTACTTTTCGAATTGATTATAGACGAAAAACCCAGTAAAATCAACAGGTTTCAGGCATACGGAGGTCGAAACGCTCACACGATTCCGAATCTTATACTCGCGGTTCATGTGGGTTCGGCAACGACAGTCACCGTTACCCCCTTGTCCTCGATGGCGGTGATTTGCTCCTCGACACAGTCCCAATCTGTGATGACGGCATGAAATTCCTCAATATTACAGACTTTAATAAAGGAATTTGTGCCGACCTTGCCACTAGGCATCAGTAGACAGCGTTTCTTGCTATTGCGTATCACTGTTCGCTGAAAAGTTGCAGTTTCATCCGTCCCATTGGACAGACCAAATTCCGCTGTCAGACCTGCTCCTGTGATAAAACAGAGGTCAAAGTGTAGACGGCTGACAAAATCGGTGGCTAGGCTATCGACAATAGAACCACTCTGGCGCATTTTTCCGCCTGCGAGGTAGGTGTCGATATTGGCAAAGGCGCGAAGTTCCTTGCCGATATCCACATTGTTTACCACGACGGTATACGGGATATTGCGTGGCAAAAAAGAGAGCATGATATAACCGAACGAACCGCCTGTGAGGTATACCACATCATTTTTGTGAATCATGCTTGCACCAATACGGGCAATCTCGCGGTAGTTGTCGAAGATGGGCATGGTCTTAAAATCGCGGTCAACAGGCGGTCTTACGCTGACTTGTTGGGGCGCAATTGCGCCACCGTGCGTCCGTTTACAGATACCCTTTTGTTCCAACAGGCGCAGGTCACGGCGCGCGGATTCATCCGAAATGCAGTACTTCGCGACAATCTCGGCAACTGTGATTTTCCCATTGGCTTGAATCGTTTCTGTAATTTCTTGATGGCGTTCTTCCATAAACATACGATGTACCTCCAAAAGTAGTATCGAATTCGATGGAAAAACAATACCATATAATCAGAAATAAATCAATATATTCGGTAATCGAATATGCGTATATTTTCAAAACGAAACAAACTGCACAAAATATTTTGAAATAATCGTTTGCTTTTGTGCAAAGATGATGATATAATAGTGGCAGTCGATGAAGTTCACCGACACAACATAAGGGAAGGGAACGATTACATATGGCTATTAAAGTAGGTATTAACGGCTTCGGTCGTATCGGTCGTGTGGCACTGCGTATTATGTTGGAGCGCGGTTGTAGCACATACCAGATTTGTGGTATCAATCTGAGAAATGCAGATTTGGACTACATGGTGTATCAGGTAAAGTATGACTCCGTGTTCCGCACCTATCTGGGCAGTGTAGACCACGATGACAAACACCTCATTATCAACGGCAAGAAGATTCGCGTCTATAGCGAGAATGACGCGTCTATGATTCCTTGGGATGACTGCGGCGCAGAGTATATCATCGAATCCACTGGTGCATACAACACACTGGAGAAGGCATCCGTCCATCTGAACAACGGCGCAAAGAAGGTCATTCTCTCCGCCCCCTCGAAGGACACGGTTACACCCACTTTTGTCATGGGTGTCAACCACAAGCTGTATCTCCCTGATATGAATGTTGTTTCTAATGCCTCTTGTACCACCAACTGCTTGGCTCCTATGACCAAGGTTATCAATGACACCTTCGGTATCAAGCAGGCATTGATGAGTACTATCCACTCCGCTACCGCCAAACAGAAGGCGGTTGACTCCCGTGCTGGCCGTGACTGGCGTACTGGCCGCAGTATCCTCGGCAATATCATCCCCTCCAGCACTGGTGCTGCCAAGGCAGTTGGCGAAGTTATCCCCGAACTCAAGGGTCGCATGACGGGTATGAGCTTCCGCGTCCCCACCAACGATGTTTCCGTCGTCGACTTGACCGCCCGTTTGGAACAGCCTGCGACTTACCACGACATCTGCGTGGCAATGGAAAATGCCGCCGCCAACAGCATGAAGGGTATTATCGCCTGTACCAGGGACCAGGTCGTGTCCTCCAACCTCACTGGTTTCTCCGAAACCTGTATCTTCGACGAAACCGCAGGTATTATGCTCGATGATGATTTCGTCAAGCTGATTGCATGGTACGACAACGAGTGGGGTTATTCCAACAAGTTGCTCGACTTGATGACCCATATGTATCATGTGGACAATCAGGGCTGAGCATAGCATCTAACCATTGCAAAAATTTTGGGAGTGTTGCCATATACAGCAACACTCCCTTTTGTATTGGTTGGTATCAAGAGGACAGTCCTAGTTCCTGCTTGAGTGGGTCAACAATGAGATATTCGCACAGTAACACGACATCCTCAATGGTGAGAAAATGGTCTGCGGTGCGGTCGATGAACATCCGTCCCGAAGCAGGTAAATCGTCCTCTGGGTCAGCAAACCACAACTTCATTGTGACAGGAAACAAGGGGGCGAGGGTGGTCGATGCACAGAGGTCGGCATTGCTCGGCTCGATGGTCATACCCATACGCAGACAGGCCGACGCTACCTCCTGTGGCGACAGATGTCCCAGACGTGTACGCACCAGTGCCTCAAACATTCTGTCAAAGCCGCCGCCACGAATCATGCCACTGGCCATCTGGCTCAGGGAAATCCACTCACCACTCGGTGGCGTGCCATCCGCCAGATTGAGGTAGTGGAGAATCGCCAACTGGTGCCACGGCGCAGTGTCGGCGGAAAAAGTGTAGTCGGGGTAGTGCAGTTCCACCGCTTTTCCGAGGGAAGTGAGCGTGAATACCGCACGGTCGGGGTGGTATGTGATACCGCCGTTTCTAGCAATGTCCTCTGGCGCACGGTTGGCGAGCCACTCCCGCGCCGTTTTCATCATTCTGTCAAATGCAGTGACCTGTTCCATATTCGTTACTCCTTTGTGTCCACAATCTCTGTCAAAAAATCAAAAACGGCATCTTGTGACAGCACACCGCGCTTCAGTCCGACAGGGAGACCGCCCTGTTCATCCAGTTCATAGTCGTGTAACCACTGGCCACCCTCGTAGTATTCTAATAACTCCGACAGTAGTGTTTGTAACGCTGGGTCGTTGTCGATGGCGGTCGGGTCACGCTGTACGGCCTCTTGCAGTTGGTCAAAACACTGCTCCATCCGTTGAATGCGTTCTATCGTCGTGTTCTTTTCCATCGTTTTCTCTTATTTGGCGATAAGCTCGTACAACATTTTAACGAACATCAGTCCCAGCACTACAAAAATCATACTGCGGATGCGTTTTCCGCCGCCACGAATGGCATACTGGGAACCGCAGTAACCGCCCAACATACTACAGCACAGGGCAGGGAGTGCGAGTTGCCACAGCACATGGCCACCGATGATATAGGAAGTTGCGGCGGCGATGTTAGAGGCGAGGTTTGCGACCTTGGCACAGCCAGAAGCCGTCACCATATCAATGGACAGAAACGCGGTAAATGCCATAATCAGGAGCGTACCCGTGCCGGGACCGATGATACCATCGTATAGTCCAATGCCCAAGCCAATCGCCAGACTGATGCCCATTTGCTTGCGTGCATCCATCGGTATGTTGGACGCGGTTTCCTCTCCGAAGTTCTTACGAACTGCCAGAAAGACTGCCATCAACGGCAGAGCAATCAACATCAACCCCTGTAAGACGGAGGCTGGCAGATGCTTGGCAATTTCTGCGCCGATGTAACCGCCCGTCAGCGACCCCAATCCAGACCAAAGTGCGACGGGGAGCAGGATTTTGCCACTGCGGAGGTAGCGGATAGACGCAACCAACGAGCCTGTGCCAGCCACAACTTTGTTGGTGCCTGCGGCAAGGTGGGCAGGCAGTCCTGCCATCAAGTAGGCAGGAAGGGTGATAAGACCACCACCGCCAGCAACACTGTCCACAAACGCACCGAGGAAAACTAAAGGACAGACAATGAGATAGAGTGGAAGCGATACAGACATATAAAATAGGACCTCCTAAAACAGAATTTTCCCCATTCTATCACAGCAACCGCTACTTTTCCACACTTTCCAAAGAATAAATTTTGTGGTATACTGATGGCGACTATTTTAATACGGAGGATACCATATGAATCTTTGCGATATTCGTGATATCAAGGCACTACTTGGTCGTCACGGTTTTCATTTTTCCAAATCGATGGGACAAAACTTTCTAATTGAGGAGTGGGTGCCTCGTGATATTGCCGAGGCCAGTGGTGCAGACGCATCCCACGCGGTTCTGGAGATTGGCCCCGGCATTGGACCACTGACGCAACAGCTCTGTCGCCGTGCCGCCAAAGTGACCGCCGTAGAACTGGACAAGGCCCTGTATCCTGTTCTGGCGGAAACGATGGCAGGCGAGGAGAATTTTACCCTCGTTCAAGGCGATATTATGAAATTGGATATTCCTGCGTTGGTAGACGAGCAGTTTGCAGGGTTGACACCGCTTGTCTGTGCCAACTTGCCCTATAACATTACGACCCCTGTTCTCACCGCTTTGGTAGAGGCGAAACGCTTTGAAGCAATTACGGTTATGATTCAGAAAGAAGTGGCACTGCGTATTGCCGCCAAACCTGGCACGGGGGACTACGGCGCATTTTCTCTGTTTATGCAGTACCACACAGAACCAGAGGTACTGTTTGATGTGCCACCGTCCTGTTTTTTGCCTGCGCCCAAGGTGACGAGTGCGGTGTTGCGCTGTCGTGTGCGGAAAGAGCCTGCGGTTTCTCCCAAGTGTGGCGAGGAATTTTTCTTCCGCACGGTTCGTGCGGCCTTTGCACAGCGTCGCAAGACTCTGCTCAACAGTCTTTCCTCTGTGTTCGGCGGACAGTTGAGCAAAGATACCCTTGCACAGGTGATTGCACGGTGTGGGTTTGAGGCGACAGTACGCGGAGAACGATTGGGACTGACCGAGTTCGCCACGCTTGCGGATGAGCTGTATCAGGCATTACACACCGTCTGATGCAAAGACTTTCTCACCGCCAAGGTAGGTGGCGAGTACGGTGATATCTTTGATGTGGTGCGGTGCGACGGCAAAGGGGCTTTGTTCCAGTACGACAAAGTCCGCCAACATCCCTGCCTGTATCTTTCCCTTGGTGTGTTCTTCAAAACTGGCATACGCGCCTTGGGAGGTGTAGCTATCCAGTGCTTCCTGCACGGTGAATCCCTCGTGGGGAAGATAGGGGGCGATGTCGTTGCGGAGATTGGAGCGCGTGACACTGCACTGAATACCGCCCAGTGCAAACGGTTGCTCGACAGGGCTATCACTACCGTTACTGACGGTTGCGCCGAGATTCATCAAGGTTTTCCAGCTGTAGCTCGTAGAGGCGCGCTCCACGCCGACACGCTCGGATACAATGGCGATATCGTAGTCGAGGAAAATGCTCTGTGCGTAGACATGGAGCTTTTTCTCTGCAATTTTACGCAGTTGCTCCTCGCGTGTAATCTGGCAGTGAACAATGCCGTGGCGGTGGTTCTGGCGCGGATGTTCTGCCAGTGCTTTGTCAAGCGCGGAGAGAACGCGGTCCAGACAGGCATCTCCGATGGCATGAATGGCGACCTGCATCCCCTCGCGGTTGGCCAGACCAATCATCTCGTCAAAGATTTCCTGGGAAAAGACAGGGATACCGCAGGTGTCGGGGGCATCGGCATAGGGACGGCTCAAAAATGCCGTGCGAGGCCCCAGTGCGCCATCCCCAAGCATTTTGAGGGGGCCAATGCGGAACAGGTCTGTTCCAGTGCCCGTGCGATTGCCTGCATCAATAAAGCCACGCAGACTGTCGGCATCCATAAAATTGGCCTGTTCATAGACACGCACCGTTAGTGCGCCCACGGCTTCCAGCTCCAGAAATGCCTCGTTGACGGTCTGCCACGGCAGAGCGGAGAACACGCAGTAGTCGTCACTCTGACAGCTTGTAATACCGTAAGCGTTTAACGCACGGCAGGCATTGCGTATCATATCTTTGAGCGTGTCTTTGTCGGGGGCGGTCATGGCAGAGTAGATGAGGTCCATCGCGTTGTCAAAGAACAGACCATTCGGCTCGCCATGCTCCATGCCAATTTCACCGCCGTCCGGTTGCGGTGTTTCGGCGGTGATGTGGAGCAGTTCCAATGCCTTACTGTTGACCGCCAGTGCATGACCACAGGCGCGCACCGCACAGACAGGGAACTCGGTGGAAACCTTGTCCAGGTCGTAGCGGTTGGGCATCCGTTGGGTGTCGGTAAAATAGTCCTGATTCCAACCGCGCCCCACAATCCAACCAGTACGGCGCGTGCGCTGTGCGGCGAAGTCGGATAGGCACTGCAACACATCGGAAAGGCTCTGCGTGTGCTGTTCCAGACGGGCATTGCTGAGTGTCTGCCCATAGCCCAACAGGTGCATATGGCTGTCATTAAATCCTGCACAGACAAAGGCACCGCCCAGGTCGACCACGGTATCGGATGCGTTGCGCTGTGCCAGTGCGTCAGCAGAGGAGCCGACAAAGGTGAACTTGTCCCCCTCCACAATAAATGCTTCGCACACGGAGAGCGTACCAGTGTAAACGCTTGCGTTGTAGTAAATGGTTTTCATAAAAACCTCCCGATTTCAAATTTTACCAGATTTTGTATATTTTTATGACGCAACGGAGAGTTTCGGGCGAATTTTGGCCATGTAAACTTAAAGTTGCGTCAATTTTTGCGCGATTTCGGCAATGACAACTTAAAGTTGCGTCGATTTTCACCCGAATTTTGCCGATGACAACTTAAAGTTGCTAGACAAAATCGGGGAAATCTCCTATTCTTTCCACGGGAAGACATTCCCAAATACGAAAAAGGAGAACAGTGTATGAAAAAGAAATGGTTGCTTGGGTTACTTGCGGTGGCAGTAGTTTCCTGTGGGGTGGGGTGTAGTTCTGGGGAGAATTCTCCCGATTTAGCCCCTGTCGCACCTATCGAGGAGAGTTACGAGTACACCGAAAAGAATCAAGTCTATATGCGTCCTGCGATGACCATTGAGGAACGGCGGTTAGAATCGTTGACCCTCGCACTGGATGACGGATTTTATTTCTGCCTCACCACGGACGCAGAACAGGCGAACGAGTTTGTCAACGCACAGAGAACCCTGTTGCAATTCTTGAACGACAGCGGTGTGGAAACCAGAAAACTGCGCTACTATGGCGTAGACTATGACGACAGCTTCAGCGACAGCGAGAACAACAAGGAGTACATTGCGCTGTCCCATGTGAAAAGCTATCGGCAGGTGCTTGTCACCCTGCAAACTCTGTGGGGCGACTCCACCGACTACGGCTACATCCATGCGGTTGCCAATGCCATTGCCGCCCATCTGGGTTGGCAGACGGACACCATCGAAGAAGTCGAGCAGTCTACGCTCAACAACTTCTTTACGGAAAATCCCGATGCACTCAATCTGGTGTATCCCTGTTTTACCACCACCTATGCCACCGAGGAAACG
>JAZRID010000036.1:0-5101 GCA_045645125.1 Oscillospiraceae bacterium
GGAGGGTGGCGGGGTGGTTTGCTGCCTCTCCATCCTCGCCTGCTGTGCCCTCGTCAATAGGGGGTGTTTCCTCGGATTCCTCGGAGAGTACTACAGTAGTACGCGGACCGACAGCGGTGGAATAGGTCGGCATTCCCGTGAAGAACAGTGCAATCGCAAGCATGATACTCAGTAATTTTTGTTTCATGGTGGAGCCTCCTTGCATTTGGGTAGGCAATCGGCACCGATTTTCTCGGTGCCGATAGTAGATACAGGCAATATTACAGGGTTTCCTTGATGCTCTGTGCAATCTGGTCTGCGGTCAGACCGTACTCGCGCAGGACATCCTTGGCCTTACCGGACTGACCGAAGCAATCTTGCACACCAATCTTCTTGAACTTGCAGTTCACCTTGCCCATCAGGACATCGGCAACGGCATCGCCCAGACCGCCAATGACGCTGTGCTCCTCAACCGTGACAACATTGCCACACTGTTCGGCGTACTTGGTGACGCACTCTGCATCAATGGGCTTGATAGTGTGGACATTGATAACGGCAACGCTTTTGCCCTCGGTCTCCAACAGCTTGGCGGCCTCCAGCACCTCGTTCACCATGATACCCGTGGCAAAGATAACGGCATCGGTACCCTCGCGCATGACATTGGCCTTGCCAATCTCGAAGGGGTAGTCTTGCTCAAAGACGGGGGTGGCCAAACGCGCCAGACGCAGATAGACGGGACCTTCCATCTCGGCGGCGGCGATAACAGCCTTGCGTGCTTCATTGGCATCGGCGGGGGAGATGACGGTCATACCGGGGATGACGCGCATCAGAGCGATATCCTCGATGCACTGGTGGCTACCGCCGTCCTCACCGACGCTCACACCAGCATGGGTGCAGGCAATCTTGACATTTAAACGGGGATAGGCGATGGTGTTACGAATCTGCTCGTAAGCACGGCCTGCGCCGAACATGGCAAAGGTGGAGCAGAAGGGAATCAGACCCATCGTACTCATACCAGCTGCCATGTTGACCATGTTGGCTTCTGCGATACCAGCATTGAAATGGCGGTTGGGATACTCCTTCTGGAAGGTAACGGTCATTGTTGCGTGTGCCAAGTCGGCATCCAGAACAACGATTTTATCATTTTTGGCGGCCAGCTCGACCAGAGCTTCGCCGTAGGCATTTCTTGTTGCTTTCTCACTCATGGCTTAGCCCTCCAATTCCTTCAGTGCCTGTGCGCGCTGCTCCTCGTTGGGAGCCTTGCCGTGCCAACCGACCTGGTTTTCCATAAAGGAAATGCCCTTGCCCTTGACGGTGTGGGCGAGAATTGCCTTGGGCTTGCCGGGGGTGGTAGGCTCGTTGAGCGCGGCGACAACTGCTTCGATATCATTGCCGTCAGCAATCTCGATGGTGTGGAAACCGAAGGCCTTCAGCTTGGCGGACATATCGCCCAAGCTCATAACCTCGTCATTGCTACCGTCGATTTGCAGACCGTTGTTGTCAACGATGACAGTCAGATTGTCCAGCTTGTAGTGGCTGGCGGCCATGAATGCCTCCCAGATCTGACCTTCCTGACATTCGCCATCACCGAGGATGGTGTACACACGGGTGTCCATGCCCTGATGCTTTGCGCCCAGAGCCATACCGACAGCGATGGAAGCACCCTGACCGAGAGAGCCAGTGGAGGCATCAATGCCGGGAATCTTCTTCATGTCGGGATGACCCTGCAAGATGCTGTGCAGCTGACGGAAGTTCTGGAACTCTGCCTTGTCAAAGAAACCGAGTTCAGCCAGAACACCGTAATAGCAGGGGGCAGTGTGACCTTTGCTGAGAACGAAACGGTCGCGGTCAGCCTTGCGAGGGTTCTTGGGGTCGATACGCATCTGCGTGCAGAACACGGCACTCATCAGCTCCACAACGGACAGGGAGCCACCGGGATGGCCACTGCCTGCGTTGGCAGTCATATTGATGATATCGCGCCGAACCTCTGTGCAGAATTGTTTGAGTTCTGCTGTGGTCATGGTTAGGTCCTCCTATGAAAGTTTTTCAGAATCAACCACAAATAGCATACCGCAGATTACAGGGAAAGTCAATTCCTGCGGTCTTTTTTCTGTGCCGTGATGGGGCGGAAAATATAGAAAAATTGACAATCTTCGGCGGATACTCTATACTATGGGCAACCATGACAACGGAAAAGGGGACTGTGGAAATGATAAAAGCCATTGTATTTGATTTGGACGGGACACTGTTGGATACCGTGCCAGACATTGCCGCCGCACTGAATCGCGCCTTGTCTGCGTGTGGACTGCCGACCCACGCACAGAAAACGGTAGAAACTTTTCTCGGCGGCGGTATCCGTGACGCGGTGATGAAGGCCACACCAGAGGGGACTTCTCAAGAGATGCTAGAGCGCGTCCTCAATCTGTACCGTGACGACTATGTGGAACACTGTACAGAGAAAACGACGCTGTACGACGGTGTGCGCGAGATGGTAGACGAATTTGTGGCGCGTGGTTTGACGATGGCGGGTTTGAGCAATAAGACGGAGAACACGGCGCGTAAGATTGTGGCGCACTTTTTCCCCAATGGGGAATTTCGCGCTGTTTTTGGGCGTGTGCCAGAGCGTCCGCTGAAACCACACCCAGATGCCGCAAAGCCGATTTTGGATGTTTTGCGGTTTGCGCCAGAGGAAATTGCCTATGTAGGCGATAGCAACACGGATATCCTGTTTGCAAAGGCGGTGGGGATGCTCCCTGTGGCGACACCGTGGGGCTACCGCAGTCGTGAGGAGTTGGTGGTAGCAGGTGCGGAGCGAATCGCAGAAACCCCGTTGGACCTGTTGACGCTGTTGTAAAGAAAGGGGATACGCACCATGTTACACATGATTGTGGAACAGACACGCGATTACCCCATGCGTATGGAGTATGACCCACAGATGGGAACATTCTATGAAAGTGAATACCGCTCTCTCGCCTTTTCACGCGGTTTCACTAAGCCCTATGGTTGGATTAAAGAATCTGGCACACCGCCACAACCGCACTGGGACTGTATTCTCCTGTCGGATAGAGATTTTGCGCTTGGCGATGAAGTGGAAATCACAGTCATCGGGGTATTTGAACGCGCAGATGGCGACCATAAATATATTGCCACAGAAGCGATGCGTGGTATTTTCGAGCTTGCAGAGATTACGGACGAGGAGCGCGATGAACTGCACAAGCTGTATCCAAGCGTCCGCGAAGGCGAGGGGTGGTTTGGCCGTGAGCGAGCTGAGTGGTGCATGGAACACCATGCCAAAGCGCGATAAAACAGGTACACAATATCAAAGCTGTGAAAAAGGGAGTGTTTGCAAACCGCAACACTCCCATTTTTTATTGGTTTCCCAGTTCTTTGTTTCTCTGGTCGGCGGCGATGACGGCATTCATCACGGTGGCGCGGAGCGCACCCTGTTCCAGTGCGCGTACACCAGCGATGGTAGAGCCACCAGGACTGCACACCGCATCTTTCATTGCGCCAGGGTGCTGTCCACTCTCCAACAGCAGACGCGCCGTGCCCTCCAACATCTGTGCTGCATAGCGCAGTGCCTTGGCGCGGGGCAGTCCGCAGGTCACACCGCCGTCTGCCAGTGCCTCCATGAACAGGCAGGCGAAGGCAGGTCCGCAACCTGCTACCGCACTACCTGCATCAATCAGGTGTTCCTCCAAGTGGTCAAGCAGTCCAGCACCCGACAACGCATCGGTAAATTCCGCCACTTCTGCGTCGGTGACATGGCAGTTGCTATCGTACAGAACAACACCAGCACCCACGGCGCAGGGAGTGTTGGGCATGATGCGGATAACAGGATAGTTACCACCTGCCATCGTGCTGATTTGCTCCATCGTCAGACCAGCTGCCATCGTGACCAGAATGAAGCGGTCATTGCGCTTCTGTAACAGGGGGGCGATGCCAGCGAGCATATCGCGCATCACCTGTGGTTTGACACCGAGGAAAATGTACTTGCCCTCTGTGGCGGCATCCTCGTTGGTGCCGACTCGACAGCCCAATGCCTGTGCCAGTGCTTGCGCCTTGACAGGGGTGCGGTTGGCGAGCAGAATCTCAGACGCAGGCAGTTTCTGTGCGGCGGCACGGGCGAGTGCGCCACCCATATTCCCTGTGCCAACAAAGCTGAAAAAAGTAGACATAGCAATTCCCTTTCATTTTTCGTGATAAGATAGCCCCACTATAGCGAAAAAGAAGCCCTCTGTCAAATGCAGAAAAATTCAAAATGGTTCACAAATCTGTTACCACTTTGTCAGTTTTTCTGCTATACTGTATCCTAGAGAAATGTTTGCTTTTGAGCAAGGACGGAGGAACAGATATATGGCTTTTGTAGAATTTGAGCGCGTAAAAAAGACCTACCGCATGGGCGAGGTGACAATTGAAGCACTGCGCGATGCCACTTTCCAAGTGGAACAGGGCGAGTTGTGTGTCATTGTCGGCCCGAGTGGTGCAGGTAAGACGACACTGTTGAACATCTTGGGCGGTATGGATACGCTGACGGACGGAAAAATCCGTCTGGGGGGCGAGGAAATCTCCGCCTACAAGGATCGTCAATTGACAGGGTATCGCCGGCATGAGGTGGGATTTGTCTTTCAGTTTTATAACCTCGTCCCCAATTTGACCGCACTGGAAAATGTGGAACTGGCGGCACAAATCTGTAAAGATGGGCTGGATGCCGCGCAGATGCTTCGTCTGGTGGGACTGGAACATCGGACAGGAAACTTCCCGGCACAGTTGTCAGGCGGAGAACAACAGCGCGTGGCTATCGCGCGCGCACTGGCGAAAAATCCGAAACTACTGCTGTGCGATGAGCCGACTGGTGCACTGGACTACACCACAGGTAAGGCAATTTTGAAGCTGTTGCAGGATATGAGCCGTGAAAAGGGCATGACGGTTATCATTATCACCCATAACGGCGCGTTGACCGCGATGGCAGACCGTGTCATCAAGGTAAAAAACGGCATGGTGACAAGTGTGATGAAGAATGAGAACCCCGTGAGTGTGGAGGAAATCGAATGGTAACTGCACTGTTGAAATCGGCACTGCGCGAAATCCGACAGAGCTTGGGACGGTATCTGGCGATTTT
>JAZRID010000037.1:0-3209 GCA_045645125.1 Oscillospiraceae bacterium
GTTGAGCGTGGTGAAGTGGTAGTTTGCAATCTTGGGCTGTGCGCGGCTGACAACGCTCAGCAGGGTGGACTTTCCGACGTTGGGGAATCCCAAAAGTCCGACATCTGCCAGCAGCTTCAGCTCCAGAAGAATGTCGTGGCTCTCGCCGGGCATGCCACTCTTGGCAAAGTGGGGAGCCTGACGGGTGGGGGTGGCGAAGTGGGTATTGCCCCAACCGCCCTTTCCGCCACGGCAGAGAATGAACGGCTCATCGTCGGGCATATCCTTGATAATTTCGTTGGTTTCTGCGTCGCGTACCAGTGTACCACGGGGGACGGAGATGGTGAGGGAAGCACCGTCCTTGCCCGTTCTACGGGCACCAGAGCCGTCTGCACCGTTTTCGGCGGCATACTTGCGCTTGTAGCGGAAGTCCATCAGGGTGGAGAGGTTATCGTCCACTTTCAGGATGATGTGACCGCCGTTACCGCCGTCGCCACCGTTGGGACCGCCAGCGGCGATATATTTTTCGCGATGGAAGGAAACGCAACCGTTGCCGCCGTTGCCTGCGCGGACGGTGATACGCGCCTTGTCGATAAATGTGTTAGCCATAGTAAAAAGCACCTCCAGATGTAGTGTGCCGCAAATCAGTGAATCTATCAATTCTCCTCCATCAACTCACGCAACCGATGGAGAAGATGACCTGCGATGTAATAGGTAGTTTCGTAGTGGAGAAAATCCAAAGTGTTGCCGTCCCAGAGAATCTGTAGACTAGCAGGGAATTCCTCGTCTGCGTTCCAAAACTGGACACGGACAGGGAAAAAGGGGAACAGATTCACACGGTAGGCGATGTCGCCCTTGCCCTCTGGGACACCACCGAGGGCGAGAAGAGCCTGTTCCAAGCGGTCGGGATGTTCCGCAAAGGAACGAGGGCAACCGTCAAAAACGGAGCCACCGAGCTGATTGGTGTGGTAATTTTTTGCCACGGAGTTGATAGGTGCGAACTGGTGCGAGAGGACACAGTGTGGCTTTGAGTAGCAGAGAATATCATAGATGGTGGCGGCAACATGGAAATCGGCATCGTGTGATACGCCATGCTCGTCCAGATAGTCCACCAACGCAGTGGTGCGGTGGATACGGTAGTTGCGCCCGACACAGGAGAGGTAGAGATAGGTTTCATCCGAGAGGAGAGAAAACTTTTCCACCATAGGCGGTTGTGCATACCGCAGGAACCGCGCGCGCATATCCAACAGCATACGCTGATAGTTAGAGAGGAACATACTAGCCTCCTTTGGTCAGTCAGTATCCGGCGTTATCGGTGGATATACAGTCTGGATGGTTCGCTTTCGCCGTCACACTGTACCATGCATAAAAACTCCCAACCGTACCGCTCATAAAAGTTGGTGTGGTCGGTGACGAGGTACAGAGGGGTAATGCCTTTGTTTCTCATATCTGCAACAACCATGTCCAGAAGATGTCCTGCAACACCGCGGTTGCGGTAGGATTCCTCGGTGTAAACGGCGCAGACATTGGGCGTAAGGTCCTTGCGGTCGTGGAAATCGTTGGCGATAACACCAAGTCCCCCGATGATGGTATCACCGTCAAAACAGAGATACCAACCGTATTCCGTTTCGCCGCGCAGATACGAGTGCATACACGCGAGATAGGCTTCGAGCGGTACGCGCCACTTGCTGTGAAACCATGCGGCAGCGGTGTCGATAGCGTCGGGACACTCACACAAGGTGCGATATGTGTAGTGGTTCATACGGTCACTCGATAAAGACCGCGCTGTACCAGTTCTGGTCCTCATAGTCACGGCTGGGGAGGGTTTGCAGAGGCAATCCCATCTGGTTGACCGTCTTGAAGACATCAATGCCGACGCTGTGGAACGCAGGGCGTGCCAGTTTCACATTGCGGCAGTCCTGACAGCTGGCCGCTGCACACTCTTTGCACAGACCACAGTCAGACAGGGACATGGCGAAGTAGTAGTTGTCATGGAATGCGGCACTCTCCAGTGCAAAAGAGATTTTCTGGGAGAGCTTCTTTTCCTTAGTGTGGATGATGATACCCCACTGGTAGCGAGAGAACATCTCGCGCATCTCTGCCATAGAGGGATTACCAGGGCGGGAAGGACAGGTGTGATTCTTGCCCCAGTCGTCACAGCCGTACATACATTTCAGAAGGGTGCGACTGTCCCAACAAATCTGGGGAGCTTCAAAGAGAACTGCGTCAGTGGCACCCATTTCCTGTGCCAGCGCAATGTATTTTTTCGCTTTCTCCACGAGAATGGGGTTATATTCGTATGCCATAGCGATAAGACTCCTTACTATAAAAGTTTTCAAACTATAGCATAACAAAATTGTCGGAAATATGCAAGAATAAACGCGAGGTTTGGCGATGTTTTCAGATTGTACAGTGTCTTTTTGTCATAACTGACAATATCAAAATTGGTAAAAATTTGCTAAAATAACTTATCTATCAAATCGGTAAGCTGTGTGCTTTTTAGCAGAAAGGAGATTTTATGCAAAACAAAAAAACGAATGGATGGGTGGCGACATTCAAATTTGTGCCGTTGATGGTGTTCGCACTACTGGTCATTGTCTTCAAGATGGACTTGCTGTTGGCGGCACCCATTGCGACTTTCTGTGCCGTGCTTGTCTATATGATTACAGGCAAGGCCAAGTTTGAGGAGGCCTTTGAGCAGGGCTTGACGGCGGCAAAGAAAATCGTTGTGGTTCTGTTTATCTTGATGTTTGCCTACGGTACCGCCGAGTGCTTTATGGCCACAGGTGTGGGTGCCGCGCTCATCAATCTGGCGTTGGAACTGGGTGTTACGGCGCGTACGGTTGGCTTGGTATCCATGATTGTGACTTGTCTGCTCTCCACGGCAACGGGTACCTCTTGGGGTACTTTCGCCGCCTGTGCCCCCATTTTTCTGTGGCTCAACCATCTGGTCGGCGGTGATGTAATGCTGACCGTGTGCTGTATTGCTGGTGGTTCCTGCTTCGGTGATAATGTGGGCATGATCTCCGATGTCACGGTTCTCAGCTGCGGTATGCAGGATGTTAAGATCATTGACCGCCTGAAGCACCAGATCGTGTGGGCATTTATCTGCCTTGTGGTCGCTTCCGGTATCATTCTGGCGGTGAGCTGGTCCCTGCCCAACACGCAGGGCGATGTTTATGCCGCAATCGCGCAGATCCCGCAGGAGGCTCGTGACGCACTGGCAGCAG
>JAZRID010000038.1:0-1524 GCA_045645125.1 Oscillospiraceae bacterium
CTAAGACCGCTTGGCCTCCGACTTGTATGTACCCAGAGGCACGGTACTCCCCCATTGGTACGACCGCGATTTTGCCCGATTCGTTGGGAAAGATGGTCAAAATGCAGAATGTCCCCGTGGTCGTCCTGTTGCACCACGGAAACTATCTTCACACCCCGTTTTGGAACTACCGCAAACCGCGAAAAGTTCCCCTGCACTCCACGATGACGCAGGTACTCACCGCCGAGGAGGTCAAGGAAAAATCCGCCGAGGAGATTGGTGCTATCATTCGCAAGGCGATGGAATATGATGAGTACCGTTGGCAGAAAGAGAACAACATCCATATTAACGAGCCGTTCCGCGCCGAGGGACTGCACAAAGTTCTTTACCAGTGCCCCCACTGTCTGACGGAAAGTCGTATGACCAGCTCTGGCACGCGCATTATGTGCGAAGCGTGTGGCAAGGAATGGGAGATGGACACCCTCGGTCAGCTTCATGCCGTGAGTGGTGAAACGGAGTTTTCCCATATACCAGACTGGTTTGAATGGGAGCGCGCACAGGTACGGAAACAAATCGAGGAAGGCTCATACCACTTCGAGGATGAAGTTGAAATTTTTTCCCTGCCCCACGCTTGGCGATTCCAGAAGCTAGGCAAGGGCAAGTTGACCCACAGCATCGAGAACGGTTTTGTGGTCGAGGGACACCATAACGGCGCGCCGTTTCTCATCCACCGCCCTCCGCTTGGAATGTATGGGGTACATATCGAGTACGATTACTGCTATGTCAGACCAGATGACTGTATTGATATTTCTACGGAAAATGACAGTCTGTACTGCTATCCCACCAAGCAGAATGTGGTGACAAAGCTGAGTTTTGCCACCGAGGAACTGTATAAAATTAAAATGGCAGAGCGCGCAGAAAAGAAAAAATCCGCCCGTCTGACGACAAAGGCGGAGTAACCGTTTTCCTTATCTGTACTGGTCAATGAAATAACCAAAAGGTGCATACTACCTCGCTGATGATGCAGGGTAATATGCTCCTTTTCCTTTCATCAGAAACCAAAAGGAGCAAGGTATATTTTACCACTGCTCTTATCGGTCAATATGTCCTATTCCGTTCAACAAATTGGAACTTGATAATCAAACGGTTATCCAATATCGTCTCAATAAATGGTGTCCTTCCGCATCGTTATATGCGTTTATGGTGTCTCTCCAGATACCACCCATTTTTTCACATACATGAATGGAAGATTTGTTTTTATCGTTAATGGTTAGCAACACTTTTTCCATGCCGTGTTGCTTTGCAAGTTCCAACCCAAGGCGAAGAATCTCTTTGCCATACCCTTTTCCTTGTTCCGATACTTTGACTGCATAACCAATGCTCCCAATATCCAACATTACCTTTTCGGGAAATTCGGTTCGGAGTTGAAATTCTCCTATGAATTTTCCGTTGTCGATTGCCCAATAGTGAAAACTGATAGGTTGACCTTCTACCAGTCCCTGTTCTTTCCTGTCATACCATGATTTTGTACGAAAAAACCAGTCA
>JAZRID010000039.1:0-4410 GCA_045645125.1 Oscillospiraceae bacterium
TCCTGCCTTTTACCAAGCAGTTGGAGAAGATTGCCTACACCGTTGTCAAAGAGGACAAGGGAAGCAAGGAAGAGTTTACCTTCGTGGACTCCCGTCTGCTGGCGACTCCCTCCATTGCCATTGCTGAGTGCAACAACAAGACCGTTGAGATGTCCAAGCTGGCACAGACCACTATCCTCAAGGCTCTCTCCCTGTTGGAGAAGTACGATGACAAGGTCGGTCAGGAAGTCTATGACCTCGAAAATCAGCTCGACATCTATGAGGACAAGCTGGGCACGCTGTTGGTGCAGATGAGCAGTAAGGCTCTCTCCGACGACGACAGCCGTAAGGTTTCCAAGCAGTTGCATACCATCGGTGACTTCGAGCGTGTGGGCGACCATGCGGTGAACCTCTGGAAAGCCGCCGAGGAAGTGCATGTCAAGAACATCCGCTTCTCCGAGGCCGCACAGCGCGAACTGCATACGCTGGTCGAGGCATTGCGTGAGATTCTGGACATCACTACCCGCGCATTCTCCACGGACGATTTGGCACTGGCGGCACAGGTCGAGCCTCTGGAGCAGGTCATTGATTGCCTGATTGCGGACATCAAAACCAACCACATTGTTCGTCTGCAGAAGGGCCACTGCACCATCGAGATGGGCTTCGTCCTCTCCGATATTCTGACCAACTGCGAGCGCGTGAGCGACCACTGCTCCAACATCGCTGTGGCACAGATTGAAACCGAGCAGAATGTCTATGAGGCACATGAGTACCTCAACCGCGTGAAGAACTCCGGCGACGGAGGCTATCGGGAGGCATTCGAGGCCTACCGCGCAAGATATACCCTCAACTGATTCCTATATTGACGAAGGTGCGTTGCCAAGACAGCAGCGCACCTTTTTATTGCTATATTTAATAGGTTTCTCTATGGTTTTATCGCAGGAAGAGGTGGAGTAATTTGTCATACAGACCACGGCGGTACGGCTGATAGCGCATCGGCAAATCGAGCCAGGTTTTTTTATCCAAGATACTCTTGGTGTGACTGAATGCGTCGAAGCCAGCCTTGCCGTGGTAAGACCCCATACCACTCTCTCCGACACCGCCAAATCCCATCGAGGAGGTAGCGAGGTGTACCACCACATCATTGATACAACCACCACCGTAGCGACAGCGTTGGGTCACAAGGCGAATGGTGTTCTTGTCTTGGGAGAATAGATAGAGTGCCAACGGTTTCGGCAGAGGGTGCAGTGTGGTCACGACCTCGTCGATGGTGCGGAAAGTCAGAATGGGCAACACAGGTCCAAAAATCTCCTCTTGCATGACAGTGTCCGCCCAAGTGACAGTATCCAGTATGGTGGGCGCGATTTGCAGGGTGTCCGCCGTGTTCCAGTTGCCACCCAGCACGACCTTGTTCGGGTCGATAAGACCACAGATACGGTCGAAGTGTTTGCGGTTGATGATTCTGCCGTAGTCGGGGTTGCTGAGGGGGTCTGCGCCGTACTGCCGTTTGACTTGCTCGCACAGTGCAGAAACCAAGGCATCCTTGACACTCTCGTGGCAAAGGATGTAGTCGGGGGCAACACAGGTCTGCCCACAGTTGAGGAATTTCCCGAATACAATCCGCTTCGCCGCTAGGGGAATGTCGGCGGTCTGGTCAACGATACAGGGACTTTTTCCGCCTAGCTCCAAGATGGCAGGGGTCAAAGTTTCTGCCGTGTGGCGCAGAACTTCCTTGCCGACCGCCTGAGAGCCTGTGAAAAATACAAGGTCAAATTTTTGTTGCAGGAGCGTGGTATTCTCCTTTCGTCCCCCTGTCACGACGGCGACATACGCCGCAGGAAAACATTCTCGGATGAGTTTTGCCACTATCGCACTGGTGGCAGGGGAGTAGGCACTGGGTTTAACCACTGCGGTATTGCCTGCGGCGATGGCATCGACCAACGGCCCAATGGTCAACAGGAACGGATAGTTCCACGGGCTCATAATCAGCACGGTGCCGTAAGGCGTGGGTTGCAGATAACTGCGCGAGGGGAACTGTGCCAACGGGGTAGCAACCGTTTTCTTGGCGGCGAACCGCTTCACATGGCGTATCATGTGGCGAATCTCACTGCGTACCATGCCAATCTCGCACATAAACCCCTCGAAATCACTTTTTCCTAAGTCCGCCGTCAGTGCGGCGGAAATCTCAGCTTCATAGCGATGTACCGCCCCCAACAGCTTTTGTAACATAGAGATACGAAAGGCAATTGGCAGGGTTGCACCGCTCTGAAAATAGCGTCGCTGTTGCGCCAGAAGTTGTTCCATCGCTATCACTCGTTTGTTTGGGGCGTGGGGGCAGGGGCAGTCCACTCAATTTTTGTGCCGACACAGCGGTTGATGTGGATGCCCTCGGCATAGAATTTGGCTTCGTAGTCCGTCATCACACCACAGGGGCCATTCTCATGGAGATGGCGCGTGACTTCGCTCAGCTCGTAGCCAGCTTCGGGAAATTCTTCCACGGAAAATGCAAAGAGGGGGGAGTTATCGGTTTTGAAGTGGACTTGACCGCCCATCTTCAGAGCCTTGCGGTAGGTGGTGAGGAAACCGCGGTGGGTCAGACGACGCTTGGCCTGTCCTTTTGGGGGCCACGGGTCACAGAAATTGATATAAACGAGGTCCACTTCGTCCTCTGCGAAGTATTCGGGGACCAGAGCCGCATCGCCCACGACAAAGAATACATTCTTCAGTTGCAGTTCCATGGCGCGCTCCATCGCAATGACCATCGCATCGGGGACTTTCTCAATGGCGACAAAGAGGATGTCGGGGTTTTGCTGTGCCGTTTCTACCGTGAAGCGACCCTTACCACAGCCGAGTTCTACGCGCAGTTCCTTTGCCTCCGCCATCAAGGTTTCGCGCCATTTGCCACGCAGAGCAAAGCCGTCCTGCACATGGACGGTGGCGCACCGCTCCATTCTGGAGATTAAATTTTTCTTTTTACGCATCCGCATACAGGGATACCTCCGTTATTTTTTCGAGGATTAGGCAACAGCAAAGAACGGTGTACGCGGTTGCGCTTGGTTCTTCTGTTGTGCGCTGTTGTCCTCATTGCTACCGCGTGTGACAGTGCGTGTCGTACCGCCAGAGGTGTACACATCACCGCACTCGGGGCAGATAGCAGTATGAATCATAACACTCTGGCTGACGATTTCGCGGTCCTCGCGCGCGGCCTTGGCGCGGTTGCGTACTACATGTTCCATCTCGTGTCCGCGCACCGCACTGGCAGCCTCGTCGGGACTGAGTTTGGTGGCAGTTTTGAACGAAACACCTGGGTCGTCAGAGCCGTCCTGATATTTCCGATTGGCACAAGTCTGACACTCCTCCTCCGCAACGACTTCCTGTGGGGATTTGCTCTCGGCTACATCCTCTGCATTCTTCGTGTCTTCTGTGCCATTCTCCATGCCTTCGGCACCCTCGGCGGTCGCAGGCGGTTCGCCAGCATACTGAATCCGCATCCGTGTCGCCATGCCGACAGGGTCGGCATCGTGCTGTTGGAACAGGGATTCGATGGAAAATTTACTCTCGTTAGACAGGATTTCACGCACCGCAGGGACAGGCTGTACAGGGACGCTCGTGCGTTCTTCCTGTACAGGGGCGGTCTGCTGTCGATTTTGCGTCTGCATCGGTGCAGTGGCATAATACGAATATCCAGAAATAGAACCAATCATTATTTTCACCTCGATTTCTTCTAAGATGTCTTTAGTATAGCACAAGTTGCCAACAATGCAACAAAATTCCCACCGTTTTGTGACAGGACATTGCCTATTTCGCAGGTTGACCCGATGGCATTTCTGCGGTAGAATAGCGTGGATTACAGCGGAAGGACAGGAAGGAAACGATGATACAAAATTTTGAACAGCGATATCGGACGGCACGGCGCGCCGTCATTGCACGGCGGTATGCGCGGATGAATCCCCAACAGCGCGAGGCGGTGTTGACCACACAGGGGCCTCTGTTGCTCTTGGCAGGTGCAGGTAGTGGCAAGACCACGGTGCTGATTAACCGCGTCGATAATCTGTTAAACTTTGGACAGGGCAGTGATAGCACTTTTGTCCCCGCGTGGGCAACGGAGGAGGATTTGGCATTTTTGGAACAGTTTCCCCAACAGCCCTCCCCAGAAGACTGGCGCGAGGCGCGCCGTCTGTGTGCGATAGAGCCTGCCGCGCCGTGGTCGGTGATTGCCATTACCTTTACCAACAAGGCGGCAGGGGAACTGAAAGAGCGTCTGGAACGGATGTGTGGACCGACCGCGCAGGATATCTGGGCGGCGACTTTCCACAGTGCCTGTATTCGTATCCTGCGTCGCGATATGGAGCGGTTGGGCGCAGGCTTTGGCCGCAATTTTACCATCTACGATAGCGATGACAGCAAGCGTGTCATTAAGGATATTTTGAA
>JAZRID010000040.1:0-3540 GCA_045645125.1 Oscillospiraceae bacterium
ACTGGATCAACCAGGGAGCTCCCGCATGGGCAAGCTTCACGGCTCTGATCATTTACATCGTCTGGAATGCACTCCCCTTCAAGATTCTCGTCCTGTTGGGCGGTCTACAGAGCATCAATACGCAGTACTACGATGCCGCGAAAGTGGACGGTACACCTCGCCGCCGTGTTTTCACCAGAATTACCGTGCCCCTGCTGTCCCCCATGTTGGCGTATGTCATCATCACGGGCTTTATCGGTGGCTTCAAGGAGTACACCAGCATCGTTGGTATCTTTGGCGATACGATGGGCCCAGCAGACGCGCCCTATCGTCTGAACACGATGGTCGGCTTTATCTACCGCGCACTGGCTGAGAACAACCAAGGTCGCGCCAGTGCCGCCGCACTGATTCTGTTCGGTATCATTCTTGTTGTCACCATGATCAATATGTGGGTCAGCAAGAAGAGCGTTCACTATTAAGGAGGTGGTGCCGTATGTCTAAAAAAGAAAACCTTATCATGCAGGAGCGCAACATACAGCAGGTTTCCGTCCAACAGCGCATTATGAAAACGCTGGTCATGGTGGCTGTGTATGCGTTTCTTCTGGTGATGGCCCTGATTGTGCTGTTCCCCTTCTACTGGATGATTGCCTCCTCTCTCAAGAGCTTGGCAGAATATCGTCTGAGCGTGCCGACCTTTATTCCGAAAAGTTGGATGTTCAGCAACTATATCGATGCGTTTACCACCGCAAAACTCGGCAGACTGTTTCTCAATACCATGTATGTCGGCGTGGTGTCCACCATCCTGTCCTTGATTATCACGGTTCTCTCTGCATTCGCATTTGCTCGCCTTGAGTTCAAAGGAAAGGATACGATGTTTGCCGCACTTTTGGCAACCATGATGATTCCTGGTGAACTGTTCACCATCACCAACTACGCCACCGTGACCCAGTTGGGCTGGACAAAAACTTTTACCGTTCTGATTGTCCCGTTTTTGGTCAGTGTGTTCTATATTTACCTGTTGCGCCAGAACTTCCTGCAAATCCCTAACGAGTTATATCTGGCCGCCAAGGTTGACGGTACGAGCGACCTCAAATATCTGTGGAAAGTCATGGTGCCCCTGTCCATGCCCACGCTGATTTCCATTACCATCTTGAAGATGATGGGCGCGTGGAACTCTTATATCTGGCCTCGACTGGTCGCCAACGATGATGCACACGCGATGATTACCAACGGTCTGCGGAATGCGTTTACCGACACGACAGGCGATGTCAACTATCCTGTGCAGATGGCGGCGGTCGCCATCGTTTCCGCACCGCTGTTCTTGGTGTTTATTTTCCTGCGAAAATACATCATGGCAGGCGTGAGCCGCAGCGGTATCAAGGGTTAATAGGCGGGGTTCCCTCGCCTGTTACATAAAACAATACGAAAGGAAACAAATCCCCATGAAAAAGAGAGTCCTATCTTTCCTCCTGTTGCTCACGATGGCTATGAGCCTGTTCGCCCTGCCTGCCTGTAGCAACAACGGTGGTAACAACAACGACACCACCGCCGAGTCCAACTTCACCGTGCCCGAGGGTGGTTACGATGGCAGTGCCGTCACTGTCAAGTTCTATCACACGATGGGTGCCAAGCTGACCGCAGTTCTGGACACCTACATTGCAGAGTTCAACAAGCTGTATCCCAATATCACCATCGAGTACACCACCGTCGGCGACTACGACGATGTCCGTGACCAGATTAGCACCGAAATCACCGTCGGTAATCAGCCCAATATTGCGTACTGCTATCCCGACCATGTGGCTCTGTACAATCTGGCTGGTGCCGTGACGACGCTGGACAGCCTCATCGACAGTGAGATTTCCGTCACCCGTGCAGACGGTACCACCGAGGTGCTGGGTCTGACCGATGCACAGAAGAACGACTTCATCGCAGGTTACTACAACGAGGGTAAGCAGTTTGGTGACGGTCTGATGTACACCCTGCCCATGTCCAAGTCCACCGAAGTTCTGTACTACAACAAGACTTTCTTCGAGGAGAACAACCTGACCGTTCCTACCACTTGGGAGGAGATGGAGGCCATCTGCGCTAAGATTAAGGAGATTGACCCCCAGTCTATTCCTCTGGGCTATGACAGCGAGGCCAACTGGTTCATCACGATGTGCGAGCAGTACGGCAGTCCCTACACCAGTGCAACTGGCGACCACTATGTGTTCAACAATGAAACCAACCGCAATTTCGTTAAGACCTTCCGTGAGTGGTATCGCAAGGGCTATCTGACCACCCAGACCCTGTACGGTGCATACACCTCTGGTCTGTTCACCACACTGGATGGCACCCGTAGCTATATGTCCATTGGCTCCTCCGCAGGTGCTACCTACCAGCGTCCTGCCGCCGATGCTAACGGCAACTATCCTTTCGAGGTGGGTATCGCTACCATTCCTCAGGTCAAAGCCGATACCCCCAAAGTTATCTCTCAGGGTCCCAGCCTGTGCATCTTCCAGAAGGACAACGCACAGGAAGTCATTGCCTCCTGGCTGTTCGTCAAGTTCCTGACCACCAATGTCGAGTTCCAAGCTGAGTTCGGTATGGCTTCTGGCTATGTTCCCGTCCTCAAGTCCGTTTCCGAGAACGAGGTCTATGAAAACTTTATCGCCAAGGCAGACGGTGGCGACTATATCGCCGCACTGAGTGCCAAGGTCTGTTTGGACCAGCAGTCCGCCTACTACACCTCCCCTGCGTTCAACGGTTCTTCTACCGCCCGTAGCCAGGTCGGTGCGCTGTTGAGCAAGTGCTTGGCCGCCGAAGCAAGCGATGTCGATACCATGATTGCAGAGGCATTCCAAGATGCCGTGGACGAGTGCGAGTACAACGGCTAATCCATGCAGATAGTAAAACGCGTGGTATCCTGCTGTCTGGTTGTGTGTGTGCTTTTCAGTTGCCTGTGCGGTTGTAACAACTCCGCCAACGACGGCAACACTGATACCACTGTATCACAAGAATCGGTGGATTATGTATCCCAACTACAACTGGATTTCACCACGGATACCGTCAAACAGGAAGTGACCGTCAAAGCATTTATTGACGGTGACACGGTGCATTTTCATGTTCCTACTACGGTCAACAGCACAGGCGTGTTGAAAGCGAGATTCCTTGCCGTCAACACCCCTGAGTCCACAGGCAAAATCGAGGAATATGGCAAAAAGGCATCTAACTTCACCCGCGAGAAACTCTCTGCGGCAACCTCTATTATTGTGGAATCGGAAAATACCATGTGGAACCCCGATTCTACTGGTGACCGCTATCTTGTATGGGTCTGGTACCGAACTTCGGAAACCGAGGCATACCGCAATCTCAACCTTGAGATTCTACAAAACGGTCTGGCCATTGCCAACTCCACTTCCAGTAATCGCTACGGTGAAACCTGTATGGCCGCACTGAATCAAGCAAAAACCGAGAAGTTGCATCTCTACTCTGGACAACCCGACCCCGATTTCTACTACGGCGATGCCATCGAGCTGACCTTGCTGGAACTGCGGAGTAACATAAGTCGGAGGCCAAGCG
>JAZRID010000041.1:0-2433 GCA_045645125.1 Oscillospiraceae bacterium
AGGTCTACGGCGAAGTCGTGGACAACTACGAGGTCGACCTGCAGAACGGAAAAATCACCTTCTCGGAAGCCCCTGTAAGACCTGAAGAGGTCGAAGGCGGCGCTTTCCCTGAGTTCTATGCTGGCATCGAAATCACCGCCAAGAAGACCTTTACGAGCGTCTCAGGCGTGACCGACGAGTGCGCGGCTATCGGAACGCTGGTGACCGACTGCACTATTGCTACCGTCTTCGACAACCGAATCTTCATGTCTGGCAACCCGAACTACCCGAACCATGTGTTCTATTGCGGACGCAACATAACGGGCTATGTAGACCCCACCTTCTTCGGCGTTCTGAACTATATGCAGGACGGTGTTGGCATCTCTCCCATAACGGGCATGATACCCGTAGCTGATACCCTCATGGTACTGAAGAGCGACGCACAGCAGGACGGTTCTACATACTTCCATACCGCAGTAGAGACGGGCGAGAACCTTCAGCCGAAGGTCTACCCCTCAACACAGGGACTCAGCGGCATCGGATGCCTCGGAGCTTGTATCAACTTCCTTGACGACCCCGTCTTCGTCTCCCGTCTGGGCGTAGAAGCTGTCGGTCAGCTCTCGGTGAGATACGAGCGAGCTGTGGAGCATCGGTCAAGCCTCATCGACGCGAAGCTGGTCAACATCGACCTCAGCAACGCGGTTCTGGAGGAATGGAATGGCTACCTGATACTGCTCGTGGACGGCAAAATGTTCATGGCAGACAGCCGCCAGAAGTATACCCACGAAATCGGAGTTCCGCAGTACGAATGGTACTACATCGAGGGTGTCGGTGTCTATAAAGACCAATACCCCGAATACCGCTACGCTACGCAAATCTATCCTGAGCTTCAGGGCGCGACGGTGCGCTACTGTACCGCTTGCCACAAGAGCGCTGTAGAGTGCAACTGCGGCAACGACGACAACATCGTGGAGATACCCCTCACGCTTGCAGAGAGCGTCTATAACGCCGACCTCGGCGAGACTCACAACCTCATGGGCGAAATCGTAAACGCGCCTGACGAGGACGGAAAAAGCACCACAGAGGTCTTCAACGACTTGGTGTCGTTCCAGTCGGACGGCATCACTTACTCCGTGAGAGTCTACTTCACTATCCATGAGGTCTACGACGGCGTTACGGGCGACTTTATCAAGTACGAGGCGTTCCTGTGCGATGCCAAAGGCAACAAGACTGGAGGCGTTTTTAAGAGGGGTACCGTAGCTAAGACGATGGAGAGTAACCTCTTCTTCGGTACAGAGAACGGCGTGGTCTGCTCCTTCAACTTCGATATGAGGGACGAACAGGGCGAAATCGCGCCCAGATACTACAACTTCGACGAGCGCACGATATTCTGTGGCTGTGCGACCAAGATGGACTGTTGCGACATTCCGCACCTGACCAAGAACACGGTCAAAAAGTCTACTGTGGTCAAAACCAAGTCTCTTCAGACCTCGGCGGCAAAGATAAAGGTCAGAACGAATAAGAAGCCCTACGAGCAAATCGCCCGTATTAACAGTACCATGTTCTCCTTCGACAACATGGACTTCTCGGACTTCTCGTTCATCTCCACGGAGCAGAGCCTTTTCAGCGTCAGAGAGAAGGAGAAGAAGTGGGTAGAAAAGCAGTACTTCCTCTACTCCGACGAATATATGAAGCCGTTTGCTTTGTACTATCTCTCGTTCCGCTATACCATAGCAGGCAGATACAAAGAGTAGGAGGAAACCCATGAGTACCACGAAAAAGCTCAGCAATATCACCACCAAACAGATAACCGACAAGGGCGTTCAGGCTCTTGCCAACAGACCCAATGCGTCGGCTCAGTACGGCGTGAGCGGTCTTTCTCCCACACAGCTCAAGCTGTGGTTCGACAAGCTTGCAACCTTCCTTGCGGACAAGGTAAACGAGCTTCAGAACACTATCTCGGCAGACGACGCGGCGGCATACTTCCGCATCTTCTTGGACGAATACGGAGTCGAGAACCTCGACGACCTTGTAAAGTCGTTCCTCAGCGGCGCTTTTGCCGAGAGCATCTTGCAGGTATATCCCTCTGCATCTGGCTTCCATACGCTTCCGCTCCAGACCGCGATAAACAACATCGCACAGGCTCTGAGCGAGAACGCAGAGGAAATCGAAAACCTCTGGGACACCTGCGGAGCTACTATGAAGGCAGAACTCGACACCTCTACCTACACGCTCTATATCCACCTCTTCCACGACGCTGGCGAGGTTCTGAGCGTTCACTCCATCGACATGATGGTAAACACCGACAGAATCGTAGACAGCGCTGTGGTCACCGCGAAAATCAAAGACCTTTGCGTGACGACTGCGAAACTGGCGAACAAGAGCGTGACCACCGAGAAGCTCGCCGACGCTGGAGTTACCACCGAGAAGCTCGCTGACCAGAATGTAACGACA